>JAPXKQ010000011.1:0-51026 GCA_033809995.1 Tissierellaceae bacterium | reverse complement strand
AAAGGTCTATACAATCGCTTCAGATGTAGGTTTTAATAATTATAGGTATTTTATTTCCGTATTTAAAAAATATACGAATTGTACACCAAGTGACTTTTTAGACTATTTTAGGAATCAATAGTAAGTTAATTAACCAGCAAATTTAAATATTATTCCGACAAACGCTGATATAGCTATATATACTACTGGATGCTTATTGTATTTTTTAATTAAATAAAAAATAGTTATAAATAATAAGACTTTTATTAAATCAATTTTTTCAAATACACCTTTAGAAAGTAGATTTATGTTAATAATTGCGATATTAAATATTTCCAGGCCTGCTGCAGTAATTAAGGCAGTAACAGTAGGTCTTATTCCATAGAACGCACTATCTATATTTTTATTGTTTCTGAAGGTAGTTAGAAATTTTGAAACTAAACTGACTATTATAATTGAAGGGATTATTTCTCCTAGTGTTGCGATAATTCCTCCTAATACATTACCAACATTATAACCAACATATGTAGCCATATTAATACCAATTGGTCCAGGCGTTGATTCTGAAATAGCTATCATATCTGTAATAAATGATGCACTAAACCAATTGGTTCTCACAGCTAAATCCTGTAAAAAGGGTAATGTTGCAAGACCTCCCCCTACAGTAAAAAGTCCTATTTTAAAAAATTCATAAAATAACTTTAAATAAATCATACCCTATCAACTCGATTCTTGAGTAAAATTCCAATAAAAGCTCCTGCTAGTACAAAAATCACTGGTGAAATACTTGTAAATAGCATTAATAAGAGTGTACCAATATATATAACGATACAGAATTTATCTAATATACTCTTTTTCCATACCTTTAAAACTGAATTAAAAATCAATGCAGTAACACCTACAGAAATTCCTGCAAAGGCATTTTTAACTATTAATAAATCTTGGAAGTTTTTTAAAAACATGGCTATAATCATAATTATTAAGATACACGGTGAAACTATTCCTAATGCTGCTGCTATGACCCCTGGCACCCCCCGTTTTCTATAACCTACAAATGATGCTACATTTACAGCAATTATCCCTGGTAGTCCTTGACTTAGAGCGTACATATCTATGACTTCCTCATCTGTAACCCAAGCTTCCGCCTGTACTACTTCTCTTTGAAGTATTGGAAGCATAGTCATACCCCCGCCAAAGGTTATTGAACTTATCCTAAAAAATCTCCAATAGATACTTAATAAGCTTACCATTTAACCCCTTCTTTCACTTACTAATATATCATATTTATAAACCGTTGACTATATTATCAGGCCTTTCTCCATTTAAAACCTTAACCATATTGTTCCATGCAATTTCTTGCATCTTTGCAAAGGCTTCTGATGTAATACCAGCTATATGTGTTGTTAAAATTAACCTATTAGAAGCTTCTTCAGGTAAATTTAGCAATGGATGGTCTTTATGAGGAGGTTGAGGACTAATTGTATCTAGTGCTGCTCCTTCAATTCTGCCATTTATCAATGCTTCTGCTAAATCTTCCTGATTAATTACTCCACCTCTTGCGGTATTGATAATAATTGCATTATGTTTCATTAATGAAATAGTTTCTTTATTTATCATATTCGCAGTATTAGGGGTTAGGGGTACATGCAAGCTAATAATATCACAATTTTTAAATAATTCTTCAAGTTCTAAAAACTCTAAGCCTAATTCCTTTTCACTTTCATAATTTCTTCTATGGTTATAATAACTTATTCTACAATTAAAGGGTTTTAATCTTTTAACTACTTCTTTTCCAATATCCCCTAGTCCTACAATTCCAACATGACAGGATTTAAGTTCTCTCATTCCTTTTTTGTCATAGTCTAAATAATTGGAAACAAAGTTTCCCTTTTTAATTTCATTATTTGCTTCAACAGTACGCCTTAATGCTGCTAAGATTAAGCCTATAGTGTGTTCTGCAACAGCAAACTTATTTACTCCTTTAGCATTACATACATAGATTCCCTTGTTTTTAGTTGTTTCTAAATCTATTCCATCATACCCTACACCTTCAGATTGAATTAACTTTATATTATTTAGATTTTCTATAACATGTTTAGATGCTGGCGAAAGGGATAGAAAAAGGAAGTCTGCATCTTTACCAACATTAATTAGCTCCTCATCTGTATAGGATTGATTAATATATACAAGTTCAAATCCTTCAGGTGGCAATACTCCATATCTTTTTATTCTTTCTTCAGGTATATTAGTTACAACTTTGACCATATAAATCCTCCGTTTCCATAAAGTGTTAAAACAAGGGGCTTACAGGAGCCCCTATTAATTTAATATCTTATAAAAACATTGTTGTAAAGAATGGCACATATGATATTAACATTAAAACTACAATCAATGCTATTATTGGTTTAATAATTTGTTTTGTTAAATCTTCCATAGAAACTTTAGATATAGCTGAGGCTACAAATAAATTTATACCATATGGAGGTGTACAGAATCCTATTGCTAGATTCATTGTCAACATAATACCAAAAGTAACAGGAGACATACCTACCGATTTTACTACAGGAAGCAATATTGGAGTTAAAATAATAGTTGCAGGAATATTGTCTATAAACATTCCAACTAATATTAGGAATAAGTTAATAAGTAGCAACAAAATAAATCCATTACTTGTAACACTTGTAATTCCATTAGCTATCATAGCTGGTATTTGTTCCATTGTCAAATATGCCGCAAATGCTGTTGAAAGGCCAACCATAAAAGTTGTGGCACCGTTTACAACGATTGCATCTTTAAATGATTTATATGCGCCTTTTAGGTCTAATTCTTTATATACAAATACTCCAATTATGAATGAATAAACAACTGATATTACCGCTGCTTCTGTTGGTGTGAAATATCCTGAGTATATTCCTCCTAAAATAATAACTGGTGAAAGGATTGCCCAGAATGCATCTTTAAATGATATTAATATCTCCTTTAAAGATGATCTTTGTGCTTTACCTTTATAACCATTTTTCTTAGATATAATATAGCATGTAATCATTAGAGCTATACCCATCATAATACCAGGTAAAAACCCAGCTGTAAATAAATCAGTGATAGATGTCCCGGATACTACACCATATATTACAAATGGTATACTAGGTGGTATAATTACACCTATAGTACCTGCAGCTGCTGTTAATGCAGCACTAAAGGATTTACTATATCCGTGATTTACCATCTCAGGAATCATAAATGCTCCTACAGCTGATACAGTAGCTACTGCTGAGCCTGAAATAGCAGCAAAGAACATACAAACTGCTACAGTAACCATCCCTAATCCACCAGTAACATGACCGATACAGCTTTCGAAGAAGTTTACTAATCTTTTAGCAATACCCCCACTACTCATTAGATTTCCAGCTAACATAAAAAATGGAATTGCTAATAAAGGGAAACTATCAACACCTGCTACTGAATTTTGTGAAATCATTAAAAGAGGTATATCTGAATATATCATTAAGGATAAAAGAGTAGATATTCCTATAGCATATCCAATTGGCACTGCTAAGAATATTAATACAAAAAATATACCAAAAAGTGTCAAAGCTTCCATTATAAATTACCTCCTTCTGGTGTTATAGTTTCTTCTGGGTTATTAAAATTTCTTATATCATTAATGATTCTTGGTATCAATCTTATACATATGGCTAATGAGCTTAATGGAAGTGATACATATATAAAAGCTAGTGGAACTCTCATCCCTGATGATAAAGCATTTCTGCTAATCATTGATTGAACTAGTTGCCAACCATTTGATGTTAAGAATATGCTAAAAGCAAAGAAGATTGTATTAGCTAATATATTTATAAATTTTTTAAACTTTACACCTTTATTAATAGAAAATATAAGTTCAACTTTTATATGCTCATTGTATTTAAGAGCTATACTTGCTCCTAGCCAAGTTTGCCATATAAATATGTATCTTGAAAGTTCTTCTGACCATGAAAGTGAATAGTTAAATACTGATCTCATGATAACTTGAACAAATACAAGAACTACGTTAAAAACAAGACTTCCTACAAGAAGATATTCTTCAAACTTATCATAGGTATTTGCTATCTTTTTCATATTGTCCCTCCTTTTATTTACCACGGGACAAATATCATTTGTCCCGTGACATGTTATTATTTATTGTATTTTTCAGCTAAATCAAATAACTCTTGTCCAAATTGTTTAGTGTATTTTTCATACATTGGTTTTAAAGCATCTTTAAAGGCTTGTTTATTTTCATCAGATACTTCGTTTACAATTAAACCTGCTTCTGCAAGATCTTGAACACTTTTATCTGTATCATCTAATTCCATTTGTCTTTGTAGCTTTACATAGTTTTTAGCAGCTTCTTCTATTATTGCTTGTTGATCTGCGGAAAGTGAATCAAATTTATTTTTATTCATTATAAATGCTAGGAAGTTGTTAACATGCTCTGTTAAGCTTAAGTATTTTTGTACTTCATAGAATTTATTTGAGTAAATTAATGAAGGTGGATTTTCTTGAGCTTCAACAGTTCCTTGTTGTAATCCTGTAAACAATTCATTAAAACTCATTGGTGTTGCGTTTGCACCTAATGTTTCAAAGAAATCTATAAATACAGGGCTTTCCATAACTCTAACCTTCATACCCTTTAAGTCAGCTGGTGTATTAACAGGTCTAACACTATTTGTTAAACTTCTTAACCCATTATAGGAGTATCCTAAATTCTTAATTCCAACCTTCTCTAGGATAGCATCAAAATGTTGTCCAACTTCTCCATCCATTGCTGCAAACCCATATTCTGCATTTAAAAATAAGTAAGGCATATCCAATATACCAAATTCTGGTGCGTATGTTACTAAAACTGATGTAGCTGGTAAAGCCATGTCTAAAGTACCCATAGCTACTGATTCAGTAAGTTGAACGTCCCCACCCAATGCTCCATTTGGATGTAATTCTACTGTTATGCTTCCATTTGATTTTTCTTCAACTTCTTTTTTAAATTCTAATAAAGCTCTATGTGTAGATCTATCTTCTGGTTCAACATGTCCTACTCTTAAATTAACTGTTTTTGCTGGTTTTTCACTACCACCTTCATTTGTTGCAGGTTTTGAACATCCGACAATAAATGTGGAAATCAAAAGAAATGCTAATAATAAACTAATATGCTTTTTCATTGAACAATACCTCCCAAGTATTTTATATTATGTTAATTTATAATATTTCAACTACTTCATTATCTGCATCTACCCTTACTCTGTCTCCATTCTTTACTACTTCATAAAATTCTGGATCTACCTTGTCTACCATAGGTATTTCCATTATTATAGCGCTAGAAACAAGAACAGTTTCAGGATGTTTAATAATCATTGCTTTTGGTGCATTTCCTTTTTGCATTAATTGATATAGTCCATCAGCTTGTACAACTGAACTACCTTTTCCACTAGGGAAAACTAAAATTTTTTGAGCCATAGATTTTCCTTCTAAATCATGTGCAGGTTCTATGATTGTACCTGTTGCTGGATCAATTAAGTAAAACATTATATCATCTTTAGAAATAATTACTTCTGCTTCAGCAACGCCTTCTGATATTTTGTGACATTTAAATTGTTTAGTCATTCTATTTTACCTCCCCTGTTAAAGCAGCATTTATGCAAGTTTCCAAATCTCTAATTACAAAATGAATTCCTCTTCTTTGTGGATAATAAGCACATTTAGGTGATTCAGTAATACCTATTTTACCATTTAAATGTCTCCAACAAGGTTGGTCAGGACATGTATCAGGTACAATTTGTCCACCGGCTTCTGTTATTATGTCATCTAGTCCCATTCTAACAGCCATTTCTTTAACATGGCTTGAAGTCAATATCCACATTTCTTTTTTTAGTTTTTTACCTTCTACTCTGTCTGCAATAAATTTAACTTCTTCAAGAGTAAAATGAGGACATCCAAACATAGCAAAATCGATTTCTCTATTACCTTCTAAGGATATTTCCTTTAAAATAGCTTCCATATCCTCGTTAGTTATAACTACTTTTCTCTTCGGTTCTTTTCCACCAAAAGCCACTTCTAATGTTGGTGCCTCAGGTGTTACCCCTACGATATGATACATAGCATATGCTCCAGATGTATTAAGTTGAGCACCTAAGTTTCTATGGGCTTCTTTTGATATGTGTTTTGGCAACCCAGTAAATACAGGAATACCATTGCCTATTTTCTTTCCTAACATTCCCAAGATATGATAATCATAATCTGTTTTCATATCAGCTTGAACTTCTACAAGAATGTCACCTTTTCTATTTTCATCAAACAATAAGCCGTATTCTGGAACAAATCCTGTGATAGCTGCACATAAAGCACTATTTGCTCCTTCTCTATTGCTTCTAGCTCCCCATACAGAGTTAACATATGGAGTTGCACTTGATTCTGAGAATGCGATTACTTCACCATAATTTGGAACATTAGTATCAATATATGGTGTGCAGTTATAGCTAAGAATTGCTCCTAATCCTTTATATGCATTATGTGTTCTTTGCATCAAATCTGCAAACTCTGGTGCAACCATATCTCTTTCTGTAAAATAAGAATAACAAAATCCTGGGTTTACTGTAGGTGCTACTCTACATTTTGCTCCAGCATTTAATAATTTTTCTGCAAACCAAAGATCTGCCTCTTGATTACTTAAAGCAACGTGTGCTCTTGTTATAGGTACCATTCTTGGAGCATCAAAGGATTCACCAATTGCAACTTGGATCTTCATTGCAATAGCAGTACCTTCTCCATATTTGCCATCCAGCATATCTTGCTGTTCTTGAGTTAAAATCATTGTGTTTCCTCCTTTTATTGTTAAACTTAAATATATATTAAATTTAATATACTATTTAATTTGTTAATCGTTTACCACTGTAAGTCGATTATTGTGTTTTGCAACTTCTAACAAAGCCTCTGAAACATAAATATATTCTAAAGAAAGTGTATTCTTAATTTTTACAATTTTTAAATTATCCTTATCAAGACCTCTACACACTTTGATAGCTACCTTAATTGCTTCATCTTCTGAATCAGCTATTAGTGGTATTCTTACATCTTCTATACATTTACATGCAATCGCATTAGCATACATGGATTCAAGATGTAATTTCTCATAAACATTTCTAGTTATAATATCAAACATACCTACGCCAATTCCATTTCCATGTGATTCTTCAGTGATGTCTAATAATATCATCCTTTTGATTTGCGGAACAGATAGTACAAATTTTTTCAGTACTGAACTCTTACCAAGAATATTCGGATCATAACCTGCACCAGAAACATTCTTGCCTATCTCCTCAACTACCAAAACATCAATATCTGGAATCATTAGAGTAGGCATATTAGCTTTAGCAATTTTGACTAATTCCTTTTCCCTTTCAACCATTGTTTCACTTGGAATTGCTTCAACCATTAAAGTTTCATCATATGCATTTTCTAAAATAGCTACTCCAAACCCTATATTTGCTTTGGATATGATGATTCTCGCTGCTTCCTCTAATATACTAGCAAAATCATCGGGATCTTCCTCATGTATTGAGGAGCATCCAATATGATTACCAAGACCAATTACCAGCATCTTACATAACCCACTTTGTAAATCTCCAACAAAGTCTGTATGAAGCTTTACTCTGTTTATAGGAACAACCAAGTCAGCCTCAAAAGCAGATTTATCAAAATAAACATTAAATCCTTTACTTGTCTGAGATAGCTTTACAACATCTACCGTTGTGACAATCTCAACCCCTAATTTCTCTTTTGTTATTCCATAGCTTTCAAGTACTTCTCTTTGTCCTTCTTCACATCCATTTCCATGGCTGCCCATAGCCGAAATTATATATGGTGATGCGCCAAGTTTTTTTAATTCATCTACAACCGTTTTCACTATCAAAAATAAATTTTTTATCCCTCTACTTCCAACAGCAATAGCAACTCTTTGTCCAGGATAAATTTTATTTTTAATAATATCTTTATGTATTTCCTCTTTTACTTTACCTTCAACATCCAGAAGGCGTTTGCTTTCAAATGATTGTTTTACCTTATACATCTTAGGCAATTTTAGATTCATATCTTCTTCTAAAAGAATAGGCACTTCGCATACCTCCTTATATACGTCATATATACCTAATGTATACATCTATTATACTACATATATATACTGTGTCAATATGTAAAAAATAATTTATTTTATAATTTTTAATTTACTAATACACTAATAGATTAAATTTACGTTAAAACTTAATATGGGCTAACCTCAATATGTTATAAGTTAGCCCATATCTCTTTATTCTCAAATTGTTTTTCAACTACAGTCACTATTATTAGAACGAATAGAGTAGATAATTCCGTTATTGGAGTTGTCAACCATATTCCAGTAGACCCTAATGCAAATGTTAACAACTTTACAAATATAAAGGTTAATACTGGTCCTCTCAGCAATGAGAGAGTTGTTGCCAACCGTGCTTGCTCTATCGCCTGATAATAGCCTGCTAAAATTACATTGACGCCTATGATAGGAAAAGCGAAAAAATAAATCCTTATTCCAAACTTTGTTATATTAACAATTTCACCTTTAGCACTTGTGAAAACTGAAATTAAAAATTCAGGATGTAATAATCCTATAGCTAAAAAGAATATACCAATTGATATTGCTGTTATAAAACCCAATCTTCTAATTCTATAAGTTCTATCAACCTTATTTGCCCCATAATTAATACTTATTATAGGTTGTATTCCTTGAGATACTCCCGTAAGAATAGAAGTTACCATAAGTGCTATATTAGCAATTATACTATATGCTGATACACCTATATCTCCCAATATTTTTAATAATTCCTTATTAAATAAGAAAATTAGCAAACCTGATGAAACTTCAACTATAAAACCTGAAAAACCGATTTTAAATATCTTGACTGTATTCGTTAATTTAATATTAAATCTTTTTAACTTAAATTCAGAGTGTTTTCCAATAAAGTGCCAGGACAATATACCCAAAGATACTAATGATGACAAAACCGTGGCGGCTGCAGCACCTTTCATTCCCATATTAAGCGGAAATATAAATATGTAATCAAATACTATATTTGTTAATCCCCCTAAGCCCATTGCAATCATTACTCGTCTAGGTGCCCCATCACTTCTAACAATAGGAGATAAATTATATGTCATAATAAATGACCAGCTAAAAGCAAATACTATAGTTAAGTATTCTTTAACATAGTCTATATTATTTCCACTTGCTCCAAGTAATACGATTATATTATCCAGGAAAAAAAGCCCTAAAATTGTGAATGCAGCCCCAGCTATGGCTCCTAAAATTATTGCGTGTTCAAATACTCTATTAGCACTATCTTTATCATTTCTTCCTAAATTAACCGATATTAAAGTTGCACTTCCAGCACCTATTAAAATACCTATTCCAAACAATAGATTATATATTGGAATACTAATATTTAAGGCAGCTAATCCAACTTCTCCGAATCTTTGGCCCACGAAAATGGTATCAAATAATATATACATCGAAACCATTAACATACCCGTTGCACTGGTTAAAACATATTTAGCAAATAATTTGCCTATTCTTCCATCAAGTAAATCATTATGCCTTTTCATTATGTAAATAGCTCCTTTATGAAATATTTTATGGAAAAAGGTGCTTACTATGATAATAGTAAGCACCTTAATGACCAATCTATATGCTCTTCTAAAAATTTAGTAAGGTTTTTTAATTCCTTTTCTTTTATTAGTCTTAAAATCTCCAAGTGCTGTGTTATACTTTCTTTAGTATTATTCAAATTTTCATATGAAATATGTTGGTATTGTTTAATTTTTAATTTCATACCAGTATATATACTTTTTACATATTCATTATCACAATAATCAACTATTAATTTGTGAACTTCCATATCGATATCTGAAAATTCATCTTTATCAAGATTACCTTTTTCAAATTCTTCCATAATAGCTTCAAGGTGTTCTTCTAATTCATTTATTTTTGATAGTGGAATCCTGTAAATAGAACTTTTAATAGCTATTGTTTCTAAAGCCTTACGTACTTCAAATATATCCTTAATATCTTTGAAGGAAAGCATCTTTACGAATGTACCAACACCATCCCTTACTTCTAATATATCTTCACTAACCAACATCTTTATTGCTTCCCTTACAGGAGTCCTGCTTATTCCAAGTTCTTCTGCTATATTGCTTTCTTTAATCAAATCCCCTGCCTTAATTTCATTTCTATAGATTCTATCTCTAATTTCATTATAAGCATCTTGTGCCAAATTTTTTCTTTCATTGATCTTTAGTTTATTCACCTAAATCCCCCTTTTATATATGATATCTATTTAAAGGATGATTTTTCCTTTAAACTTAATAGATTACTATTCTATATTATATATAGATAAATACGTGGTGTATGCTTCTATTATGCTTTTTGTTTTAACAAAAGTCAATTACTTTTAAATATTTTTTGTAATTAACTTTTGATTATAACAAATATAAGATGGTGCCACTCCACATTAATCTTTTAAATTTCAACTATACTTGTATTTATATTTTCTCCAATCTCAATAATTCCAAAGGTCTTTTTTCTATCATGACTTCTAGGTAATGAGGGGCTTCCTGGGTTCATTATGATTAGATTGTTTTCTTTAATATTGATTGGAATATGGGTATGTCCAAATAGTACTAAATCTGCCTCCAACTCAAGCCCTCTATAATATAAATTTGTATAATTAAATCTAACATTATATTTATGTCCATGAGTTAATAAAATTTTCTTTCCCTTAATTTCAATAACTTCGTCTTCGTTATAATTTGACCAATAATCTCCGTTTCCTTTTACCATAATAGTTGGTACTGATAGGATTTTCTTTAATTTCTCAGCATCATCTACATAATCACCTAGGTGAAAAAGCATATCAAAGTCTTCATATATTTCCAGTGCTTTAAGAAATCCTTTATAATTTCCATGTGTATCACTAACTACGGCTATCTTCATCTATATCACCCTTTAGAATTTCCATTAATGTGCTTTTTAGATTCTCTAAGGCTTTAGCTCTATGGCTTATTTTATCTTTAATATCTGGGCCCATTTCTGCAAAAGTCTCATTATATCCTTCTGGTATAAATAATGGGTCATAGCCAAAGCTTCTTGGACCTCTTAGTTGCAATGCTATAGTCCCCTTACATTCTCCCTTTACGGTATATATTTTTTTATCTTCGGTTATAAGTGTGATAACATCAAGGAATTTTGCCTTTCTTTCTTCTAAGTCTTTACCCTTTAAGCTATTTAACAGCTTTTCATTATTTTTCTTATCATTTCCATCTTCTCCTGCATATCGAGCAGAATGTACCCCTGGTTCACCTCCAAGAGCATTAACAAATAACCCTGTATCGTCAGCCATTACCATATAATCAATTCTTTCAGCTAATGCCTTTGCTTTTTTCAAGCTATTTTCTTCTAAAGTGTCTCCATCTTCTTCTACATCTAAATCTCCTAGATTTACATCTTTCTTTGATAAGACCTCAATTTCCAAATCTTTAAGTATATGTCTTATTTCTTTCACCTTATTTTCATTCCCGGTGGATAATACAAGTTTTCTTTTACTCATGTCTTTCTCCTATTAATTTTCCTATTTCACCTAAAACATCTTTTTGTATATCAATTAACTCTATTATTCCATTCTCAGCTAAATCAAGTAATTGATTTAGTTCTTTTCTTGAAAATGTTGATTCCTCTCCTGTACCTTGAACTTCAACAAAATCTCCTTTATCAGTCATTACAACATTCATATCAACCTTTGCAGATGAGTCCTCTACATAGTTTAAGTCTAAAATAGGTCCGTCTTCAGATACCCCTACACTTACCGCTGCAATATAGTTTGAAATAGGCAGACTTTCAATTTCCCCATTTTTATATAATTTATATAAAGCATCAACTACTGCAATAAAACTTCCAGTAATAGAAGCAGTTCTTGTTCCACCATCAGCTTGAATGACGTCACAATCGACCCAAATAGTTCTTTCTCCTAATTTTGTTAAATCAACTACGGAACGGATAGATCTACCTATTAATCTTTGTATTTCGTGAGTTCTACCTTCTATTTTGCCTCTTGCTGATTCTCTTACCTTCCTACTAATTGTAGAACCTGGTAACATTGAATATTCTGATGTAATCCATCCTGTATTAGTACCCTTTAAAAAAGGTGGTACTTTATCATCTATTGTAGCAGTACAAATTACCTTCGTATTACCCATTTCTATAAGTACAGACCCAAGGGGATTTAAAAGGTAATCCCTTGTTATTTTTACTGGTCTAAGTTCATCATTTTGTCTATTATCTATTCTCATTTGTATCTCTCCTGTTCTTTATATAATTTTATTTTACCAAATCAGGGGTTTTTTATCTACAAAAAACATCAATTCACAAATCACAGTTCACAGTTCACAATTAAAAGAGGAGGTACCTCCACTTCCGGTCGGAATGACACTTACGCTTTTGTCATCCTGAGCGTAGTCGAAGGATCTCCTCCTTTGACTTTTTAAGGCGAGCTTTGCTCGCCTCTACTATTCACTAATTTTTATTTTTAATTTTGAATCTGATTAAAACTGGAGATCCCCCCACTTCATCGCAGTTTCATTCAGCAATTTGTTTACTCCCTAAGTCGCACAAATTTGGAATTCATTGCGAATGGCCTACCATCATTCACTGCATAAATTGGGTTAGGTCATCTTCAGGATGACTTCCGCTTTGATTCTTCTGTCTTTTTTGTTGTTCACTGTTAGTTGTTAATTGTTCCCTGTCTTTTAGTATTCATTAGCAAATGTAGGTATACTTGTATTTATGATTTCACCATCTACTAATAACTCTACTGATTCTATCTCAGAAAATTGACTTAAGGTCAAACCTATATCTTTAACTATTGAATTTAATGTGGCTTCCCTGGTAAGTAGACTTTGTTCTCCAAGGCTAACATCTACATAAGCTGTTCCCTCTTTAATTTCTACACCTTTAAAGCTTACATTTTGAGGTATATCAGAATATAAACCAGAACCCTCTGGAGGTCCTTCAAACAATAAATCCAATGCAGTAAATACGTTGGCTACTGGTGCCAATGTAGGAATAGTTACTGGCACAAAATATTCAAAATCACCTTCAGATTCACCTTTAAAATACACTATAACCTTAGACCTTCCATCTTCTCCACCAGCCAAAAGATTGATATTCTCTCTTGTTAGAGTCTTATCCAACTTGGTGCCATGTTTTAAAACATTCACTTCTTTACCGTTAACAAGAATTTGAACTTCTTTTACTGCTGGGAATTCTGTTAAGGTATACACTATACCTTTTATTAAGTTTTCTTCATCCTTAAGAGATTCTTTGTTTAATATTTCCTCAGTAAAGTCTACTTTACAAAGTCCAGTATCAGGATTTATGCTCATACCATTGATTTCAGTACCCGATGGTATTATTGGTAATAAACCTGTAGGTCCTAAGACTTCCCTCAACTCGGGTGAATCAATCATATTTCTTAAAGTAACTTTTGCAATTCCTTCTTCCCATGGTATTCTTCTCATTACAGGTACAAGGAATCCATCACCATTTTGGAAGTAAAGTACAGTTTTTCTCATTCCTTCATCTTCAACTATATCCATAATATTATCATCTGAACTAATGATTTCTATTTCATCATTTTTAGCTATTTTATTTGATACCAGTTTTCTTCCTAAAGCAATACTAGTAAACGCTAATACAGCAACAAGAGCAAATATTGCAATTCTTCTATTTACCATAGATAACCCCCCTAACTTATTTCTAGTATATTATATTGCAGGGGTTACTAGACTATGTATAATATCTATTTTTTCACAGAAGCAAAATATCCACCACTTATTGGATTTATACTACTTACCGTAATAAATGCGTCCTTATCAATATTATACACCAATTTTTTTAGCTTATTTAAATCTCTCCTGTTCAAAGCCACATTAAGTACATCTCTTGGTCCTTCTATACCCTGACCAACAATTATTGTTACACCAAAACCATTTTCTCTTAACGAATTGATTAATTCTGTGTTATCCGAAATTCTTGATATAATTTGTGCAGATAAATTACCTAATGCAATTTTATTTTCTATTGTAATTCCCACATAATTACCAGCTGCAAAACCTAAGCAATATGCTAAAAGATTAAGTGGATTATCTAAACTATTTACCACCTTGCTAAGAGCGGTAACATAGATTCCAACTTCAAAAAATCCAATTAAAGCTGCTTGCACCTTTCTTCCTTGAACTACCATCAATGTTCTAATAGTTGATAGCGTAACATCAGCGACTCTGGCAAAAAAGATTAGCAAATACCCAAATATAAACATATAATTTCTCCTTTCAAATAAATATAAGGGGGGTTTCCCCTCCCTTATATATTAATACATTTCAAGATAGTTTTGTATACCTTTTACTATACCTTCTACAATTTTATTTTGATATCCATCGTTTGTAATCAATATTTCCTCTTCCGAATTAGATAAAAATCCTACCTCTACCAATACTGCGGGCATTTTTGTTTCTCTGACTACAGGTAAATCAGCTCTTTTAATAATACCTTTATCTTCAGCTCCAGTTGATGCCAATACCGCATCAAATACAGATTTAGCAAATGGGTACTGGTCTATGGTTTTTACTTTACTATCAAATTGAGGACAATATAATACCTGTAGACCTTTTATATCCTTGTTGGTATGAGAGTTTGAGTGTATACTTACAAACAAATCTGCATTAGCTGCATTTGCAAAATTTGCCCTTTCATATATTCCAGGATTTTGGTCTCCTGTTCTAGTCATCAATACGTTGTAGCCTAATGATTTTAGATAGCTTTCAAGTTTTAAAGATATTTTTATATTTATATCTTTTTCTTTAATGCCATTTACTGATATAGCACCAGTGGCTGTCCCGCCATGACCTGCATCTATAACTATAGTTTTATTTGTATCGACTAGGCTTGGATCCCTTCGTAATTGTATTTCTATTGTCTTATCCTTTGTATCTGACAATACCGTATATTCTATGCCAATTCTAAATCTTACAAGTACTTTAGTGTCTTCACCATTGCTTACAACTTCTATATCTTCAACCAATCCATCTTTGATTGTTACGAAACCATTTTCTAAATCTATATTTTCGCTAGGAATAATGATTTCCATCAATTTTTCTGATGGATAATATTCTACTTCGTACTTAGTTTTCATAGAATTTTTAATAGATAGTAGCTTGTCCATACCATTTGATATATAGCTTATGTTTTCCCATAAGCTTTTTTCTGGATATATCACTAATTTATTACCTATTGTATCGATTTTTAAATTAGGGTCACTTATTCCATCTTTAATATCCATAACTACTCTTACAATTCTATCTATTGGACTATAATTATTATCACCCGAAAATTGTGATGTTCTAATGCCTTTTATAAATCCTAATTCATAATCATAATTTGCATAAGGTATTCCACCTAATGTAGCATCCATTAAATCAATTACGATTCTTTCTGGATTTTTAAGCTTCATCACATTATAGGATGTGCCAATCCCATCTATTACAATGGCATCCTGTCCATCAACCTTTTCTAAATTAATACCCTCGACTTTTTTTACAAAAGATAAAATATTTGTCTTTCCATCGCTGGATGGTACGATTTCATAATCTAACTTTTCATACATGCTAACTACAATTCTAGTAGTATATGGATTGGTAGAGTATTGAGAATATTGAACTCTACTAAAATTAACATCATCAACTTTTATGTCTCCAGCCGCATCCCCAGTATTTTTAAGGTTTAATTTAGAATTCATAATGTCTATTACCAATATGTTTGAATCTGGTAAATACAATGTTTCATATTCTATTTTATCATCACTTTTAATAACAACCTTTTGGTAAGGAGTGCTTCCTTTTTGTACACTAACATCTGTTATAGTTACTAAATTTTGTGATACAGGTGGTTTTACCTCAGGATTAAAATCAATTACTTCTTCATCATCAGTTTTAGTATTTATAGATGCTATTTTTTTCGCTTGATCCCAACCTACATCATAACCAAATACTTCAGATATAAGTCTTACTGGCACCATAGTTCTTGAATCATTATTAGAAAAGGTAACTAGTTTTGGGATAGAGTTTTTATCCAAAGTTTGTGTTTCATTGTTTATAACTACTTTTTCACTATCAATAGTTAGTTTAATTGTTTTATCATTTTGTATAATTGTAGCGGTTTTTGTCTTTTGCTCCCACTCTACTTTTGCACCTAAACTTTCAGCAACAAATCTCACTGGCACTAAAGTTCTATCTATATAAACAAAAGAAGGGACATCGGATTTAAAGGATTGACCGTCCACCATAACTGGAACTTCTTGGACCTTAACTGTACTGCCATTCACACTTACATTGATAATTTTGTTTTCACCAAAAGATAATGTATTTGTCGTTAATATCATTATCAAAAACAAAGATAAGATTATTAACCTTTTCTTCATGTAATTCCCCCTTTATGCTTACACACGTTGTGATTATTCTTCCTAAATCATTTATATCACTTTATAAATTATTATGTCAATGAATTAGGAGTTTTGTAATGATAATGTAATACTTATTCAATTCACAATTCATAATGCACAATGCACAATTAAATTAAAAATTAAGAACTAAGAATTAAAAACCTCAAAGATAGACCCAGATAATTGTGATTTGTGAACTGTGAATTGTGAATTTGATTTTGTAATAATGGTTATGCTAATATTACAAAATCAATAGGAGGATTTATAATGATACTTTGTTCTGAGAGTTGTATCCACGAATATGATGGTTTATGCACTTTAAAAGAAGTTACTCATCCTTCTAGTACACCAATTAGGGATTGTCCTTATTTTGAGAATAAAAAAGCTAACGAAAAATCCCCTTCTAGCGAAGGGGACTAAGTCTTTTTCTTATGAATTAAATACGTCAACATCCAATTCTTTTTCTTGATTTGCTATGATTACAGTACAAACAGCATCACCAGTAACATTGATAGATGTTCTTCCCATATCTACTAACCTATCTATACCCATTATGAGTCCTACGCCTTCTAGAGGAAGACCAACTGATTGTAGTACCATAGATAGCATTATTGCACCAGCTCCTGGCACCCCTGCTGTTCCTATAGAAGCAAGTGTTGCTGTTAGTATAATGGTTAGCATCATACTAAATGTCATTGGAATTCCATATACCTGTGCAATGAAAAATGCAGCTACACCTTGCATTATTGCTGTACCATCCATATTTATAGTTGCTCCTAGCGGTATAGTAAATGATGCAATATTCTTAGATATTCCTAATTTGTTTTCACAGATATCTAATGATACAGGCACTGTTGCATTACTACTAGCTGTAGAAAAAGCAACTGACATAGCTGGTAAGAACTTTTTGTAAAACTTAACTATGGATAGCTTACTAAATATTTTAAACAATCCCCCATAGACAAATACAGCATGAATTATTAAGCCTATATATACGGTACCTATATATTTCATAAGGGGGATCATTGCAGAATAACCTACAGTTGCAAAAGTTTTAGCTATAAGTCCGAAAACCCCTATAGGTGCAAAGAGCATTACTATTTCTACCAATTTCATTATTAGGTCATTTAAGCTTTGGAATAATCTTAATAAAAATTCTCCTTTTTCCCCTAATAGAGAAAGTCCTATACCACTTAATATAGAAAATACTATTAATTGAAGCATGTTTCCTTCAGCCATTGCTGCAATGGCATTTTTTGGTACCATTTCATATAGTATTTGCACCAATGGAGTCTTTGCATTAACAGTAGTTTCAACTGCCTCAACTGCCGAAAGGTCCAATCCTATTCCCGGCTTTAACAAAGAACCTAAAATCAAAGAAATGATTATTGCTACTGCTGTTGTAGATAAGTAAAATGCTAGTGTTTTAACCCCTACTCTACCAAGTTTCTTTACATCACCCATGCCAGCAGCACCATTTACTAAAGATATAAAAACTAATGGAACTACTAACATCATTATTCCTCTTAGGAATATTTGTCCAACCAGTTGGAATAAGCCATTGATCAATATTGCATCCTTAAATACACCACTAGGCAGATAAAATACGATGATTCCAGTTATTAATCCTAGTACTAAAGCTATTAACACTCTGGTTGTTAAACCCAACTTTTTACCCTTCATTTTTTACCCCTCCTTTTTTAATTCATATGCTTTTATATTAGTTAATATTATAGTTTCAATACACTTTAATGTCAAACAATTTTCTGAATACTCACTAAAATATATAAAAGGTAGGAATATCCTACCTTTTATTAATCATCTCTATTAACATTTTATTTACTATTTGTGGATTTGCCTTGCCTTTGGATGCCTTCATAATTTGACCAACTAAAAATCCTAAAGCTCTATCTTTACCATTTTTAAAATCAATTATTGACTGCTCGTTTTCATCTAGGATTTTTTCAATCAAAGACATTAATTCACTTTCATCACTTATTTGAACTAATCCTTTCTCTTTTACTATTGCATCAGGAGATTTCCCAGTGTCAAACATTTCTTTTAGTACTTTCTTTCCAGTATTATTATTTATCTTTCCTTCTTTCACTAAGGTCAATAATCCTGCAAAATCTTTAGAATTAAATTTAATGTCTTCTATCTCCAATTCCTCATCCTTTAATCTACGCAATATATCTCCCATTATCCAGTTGCTAACTAGCTTAGTGTCATTTATATGATTGATTGTATCTTCAAAGAAAAGTGCTAAATTTTTAGATTGTGTGATTACCCCTGCATCATATTCTAATAGATCATAATCTCTTATAAATCTCTCCTTCTTTGCATGTGGCAGCTCTGGCAAAGTCCTTTTAATTTCTTCAATCCAAGCCTTTTTTATTTCAAATGGTGGTATATCTCCATCGACTGTAAATCTATAGTCCTCTGTTCCACCTTTACTTCTCATGGTAATAGTTTCTCCATTAACTTCATCCCAACGTCTGGTTTCCTTTTCTGTATCATTGCCTTCCTTTAGAAGATCAATATGTCTTTTTTCCTCATATTCTATAGCTCTAACAGCACTTCTAAAGGAGTTTAAGTTTTTAATTTCCGTAATGGTGGTTTTCTTACCTGATTCTAAATCAACAACATTTATATTAATATCACATCTTAAAGATCCTTCTTCCATTTTACAATCAGAAACTTCAATATATCTTAATGTTGATTTTAATTTATCTAAAAATAATCTTGCTTCTTCTGCACTATTCATTTCAGGCTTTGATACTATTTCAATCAATGGAACTCCTGCTCTATTGTAATCAAGTAAGGTATCACCATCTAAAGTATGAACTGATTTTCCCGTATCCTCTTCTATATGAATCCTATTTAGATGAACCTTCTTAGGGCCATTTTCAGTTTCTATCTCTATATATCCGCCTTCACAAAGTGGAATCTCATCCTGTGAGATTTGATATCCCTTTGTTAAATCAGAATAAAAATAATTTTTCCTATCCATTTTAATTTTAGTTGATATATTTGAATTAAATGCTATTCCTGCCTTAATACCATATTCTATTACTTTTTCATTTAACAATGGTATTGAACCTGGTAATCCTAGGCATATAGGACAGCAATGGGTATTTACCTCTCCACCAAAGGTATTTGCACATTTACAAAATATCTTTGTATCAGTCATTAATTCAACGTGTATTTCCAAGCCTATAATAGTTTTAAAACCCATTTATTTCACCATCCTTTCAAATGCTATTCCTGCCTTAATTATATTGATTTCTTTTAATCTATCACCGATTATTTGTAATCCCACTGGAATTTCTTCTCCTGGATTTGTTGGAACACTTAATGCACATAACCCTGCTAGATTGACTAGAGTAGTAAATGCATTTATCCTTACTTTTTCTTCAAATGGTAATTTCTTATTCGCTTCAAATGGCAGAATTGGTGCAGTTGGAGTAAGTATTATATCATAATCTTCGAAGGCTTTATCAAAGTCATTTTTTATTAAAGTTCTAACTCTAAGAGCTTTATTATAATATTCTTTAGAATTGGCAGAACTTACGAAGTAAGTACCTAGTATTATTCGTGTCTTTACCTCATTTCCAAAGCCTTCAGTTCTTGATTTTATATATAGTTCGTCAAGATTATCATATTCTTTAGCTCTATATCCGTATCTTAAACCATCGAATCTAGCCATATTAGAAGCTGCTTCACCATTGGATATGATGATATAGGTTTCAGTAGCATATTTTAAATTAGGAAGAGAAATTTCTTCAACAATGGCTCCATTGGATTTGAAAAATTCTACTGCCTTCTCAAATTTTTCTCGCACCTTTGAGTCTAATTCCATTTGATATATTTCTCTTGGAATACCTACTCTCATCCCTTTTATTAATTCATCTGGATTGGAATTATCACTATCATTACTAATTATAAAAGTTTCATGTTCTTTATTGATTGATGTTGGATCCTTTTTGTCAAAACCTGAAATGGAATTTAACAAAAACGCAGCATCTTTTACATCTTTTCCAAATACACCTATTGTATCTAGTGTATTTGCTACTGAAACAAGCCCATTTCTTGAAACAAGTCCAAAGCTTGGTTTAATACTGACGACTCCGCAAAAACTTGCAGGCTGTGTATTTGAACCTCCCGTATCTGAACCTAAAGACAAGGGTACTTCCATAGCCGCTACTGCTGCGGCAGAACCACCTGAAGATCCTCCTGGTATAAGTTTTGGATTTGCTGGATTTTTAGTAACTCCAAAATATGATGTGTCCGTTGAGGTGCCCATAGCAAACTCGTCCATATTTGTCTTTCCGATTATGATTCCATCCTGAGCTTTTATCTTTTCTACTACAGTTGCATCAAAAGGAGAAATATAGTTTTCCAACATCTTCGATCCACAAGTTGTCCTTAAATCTTTAGTTACAATATTGTCTTTTATTCCAATTGGAATACCCGCTAAACTTCCAACAGTTTTATTATTTTGTATCTTTTTATCTATTTCATCTGCTTGGGATAGTGCACCATCCTTATCAATTGTTATGAATGCTTTAATTTCATTATCAACTTCTTCTATTCTTGCTAGAAAAGCTTCTACAATTTCCCTTGCGGTTACCTCTCTATTTACTACCTTTTCCCTAATCTCCCAAGCACTTAAATTTATAATATCCATTATCTCACCCCTAATCTACTACCTTTATTATTTTGAAATAACCATATTGCTCTTCAACAGTATTTTTTATTACTTCCTCTTGAGGAAGGCTTTCCCAAACCTTATCTTCTCTTACTGGACAATCATACTGATTAACTTGATATGTAGGCTCCACCCCTTCAGTATCAACTTCTTTGATTTTATCTATAAAAGATATTATTTCGTTTAATTCACTTGATAAAGCTTCTGTTTCTGATTCATTAAAACTTAACTTGGATAAGCTCGCCATATGGCTTATTGTTTCTTTAGTTATCATTATACTACCTCCCTTTTATTCAGCTAACAGTTAACAACGAACAGTTAACAGTTAAAAGGCGTGAGCCGTCATTCTGACATTAGGAAGAATCTATACTTTGGTTGATATCTATACTAATATGGGATTCTTCACTGCGTTCAGAATGACACCTTCGGTGTTATCAGCAGTGATAATTTTGCAAAACCTGAGATTTCTCCATTACAGTCGAAACGACAGCTTCGCTGTTAGTTGTTAGCTGTTACCTGTTAGCTATAACTTGTTTTATTTTTTCTGTTGTTCACTGTTCACTGTTAGTTGTTCACTATGTTTCCCACTCTTACCTCTTACCTCTTAGCTATAACTTATTTTATCTTTCTATTGTCAATCGTCAACTGTCAATTGTCAATTGTTTAAGCTCTTCTTCCCTAATAATCCTAATCCCCAATTCTACTGCCTTATCATACTTTGACCCTGGGTCTTCTCCTACTATTACAAAATCTGTTTTCTTGCTTACTGAACCTGAAATTTTTCCACCAAGTTTCTCTACTTTTTCTTTTATTTCATTTCTTGATAGTCCTTCTATTGTACCTGTTATAACAACTGTCTTACCGGTAAATATAGACTCTTCTGTCTTTAATTCTTCAAAGTAAGGTTTTACCCCTTCACCTAGCAATTTATCTAATGAAGATAATATTTTTTCATCATGGAAAAATTCCAGAATACTTTCAGCAATTATATCCCCTATATCCCCGATATTAATTAGTTCTTCATATTTTGCATTTTTTAAATTGTCCAATGATTTAAAATGATTTGCTAAATCATTTGCAGTTTTTATTCCTACATTAGGAATACCTAGGGCATATATAAATGATGCTAAGGATACATTTTTACTTCTTTCAATTGCATCCAATAGATTTTGAGTTTTCTTTTGCTTAAATCCTTCAAGATTGATTAAATCTTCATATTTTAATTCATAAAGCTCAGGTAAATCTGTTAAGTCTAGTTCTTCAATGAATTTTTCTGCAGTTTTCTCACTAAATCCTTCTATATTCATAGCATCACGGCTAGCAAAATGTACTAGTCTAGAAACTAATTGAGGCTTACATGACAAAGAATTTGGGCAGAAAATATGAACTCCATTCTGATACAATTCACTATTGCAGGCAGGACAATGGGTAGGTTTTTCTATCTCATAAGTTTCTTCGTCAGTATCCAATGTGCCTAATATTTCTGGAATTACATCATTTGACCTTCTAATTAAGACATTGGAATTTATTCTAACACCTTTTCTTATTATATCATCATAATTGTTCAATGTAGCCCTTTGGACTGTAACACCACCTATTTCAACTGGTTCAAGTATTGCAGATGGCGTAACTTTTGCAGTTCTTCCAACATTCCATTGTACTGCTAAAAGTTTTGTACTTACCTCTTCTGCTTCAAATTTAAACGCAATAGCCCATCTAGGGAATTTGTTTGTATACCCTAAAACTTCTCGCGTTCTAATATCATTTATTTTTATTACCATACCATCAGTAAGGATATCTAAATCTCCTCTATGATCTTTTATATTTTCAATTTCATCTATTAAATCTTCCATTGAACTAAAACTTTTAAAATAAGGAAAGACTGGTAATCTATTTTCTTTTAGAAAATCTATAATTTCCAAATGAGTTTCAAATTTTTTTCCTTCAATATAACCAACATTATAAAAATAACCTACAAGATTTCTTTTTTTAGTTTCCTTTGTATCAAGGTTTCTAAGAGCTCCAGCTGCTGCATTTCTCGCATTCTTTAAAGGCTCAGTAGCGTCTAAGTTGTATTTTTCAAGGGCTGACAAAGGCATAAGCCCTTCTCCTTGTATTTCAACAGTGCCCAGAAAATTAATTTTCATTGGGATTGACTTGATTGTCTTAATTTGCTCTAATATGCCCTCTCCAACTGTCCCATTACCCCTAGTCGCCCCTTGGACTAATTCCCCATTATTATAGGTTAGATTTATTGTCAGACCATCAAATTTGTATTCTAAAATATATTCTGGGCTTGGTAGTTTCTCAGTATTATCTCGATTGTAGTCATCTATGGCTTTTTTTACCCTTATGTCCCAATTTCTTAGGTCACCATAGGATTGACTCTTGTCTAAACTCCATAATCTACCTAGATGAGTATGCTTTTCAAACTTTTCTAAGATATGTCCCCCTACCCTTTGTGTAGGAGAATAACTTAGGATATATCCTGTTTCATTTTCAAGCTTAACCAATTCATCATAAAGCTCATCATATTCCTTATCACTAACTTTAGGATTGTCTAAAGTATAATAATGATAATTTAAATCTTCAATTGTATCAATAAGTTCTCTAACTCTTTCTTCCTTTAACAAATCGAAACCCCCTATACTACTTCTATTGGAGCAATTGATTGTAATAATCTTTTTAACCCTTCTTTATCAAATGCAATGACAAGTTCCTTGTCTCCATCTCTTTCTTTAATCTGTACAACAATACCTGTTCCCCACTTTTTATGTTTCACTTTAGTACCTATTTCTATACTCAAATTGGATGTGTTCCTTTTCACAGGTTTTTGAGGAGTAAAATTATTGATATTATAATCAATGACGTTGAGTAGTTTTTCTTCTGGTCTTTTCTCAATACTATTTCTAATTGTACTAACAAATTTCCTAATTTCTTTCTTCTCTATAGTATCTCCCATTTCATCTATAAATCTGGAAGGTATTGTATAGCTTGTATTACCGTATATAGTTCTTTTCTGTGCATTTGTAATATATAAGATTTCTTCAGCTCTGGTGATGGCAACATAACAAAGACGTCTTTCTTCTTCCATATCATCATCACTATCAAAGGATCTGGATATTGGGAATAACCCTTCCTCCATTCCAACTAGGAATACTACTGGAAATTCTAGACCTTTGGCACTATGAACTGTCATCATAGTAATTAAATTATCTTCATCTACTGTTTTATCCACATCTGAAAGTAATGATACAGATGCTAAGAAATCTTCCATATTAGCCTCTGGGCTTTTCTCCTCAAATGACACTGCTACAGATAGAAAATCCCTAATATTTTCTATCCTAGTACGAGATTCTACTGTATCCTCTTTTTCCAAGTCTTGTATATATCCAGAGGAATTGATTACCTCTTCAATAAAATCTTTGATACCCATTATTTCCATCTTAGCCATTAGCCCATTCATCAATTCAACGAAAGGCTTAACACTGTTTTTAGCTCTTTGTGATAAATCATTTACATTATCAATATTTAACAATACACCATAAATTGAATCATTGGTATTTAGAGCATAATCCTGAACTTTTGATAAAGTGGCATCCCCTATCCCTCTTTTTGGAGTGTTGATTATCCTTCGTAATGAAATATTATCATTTGGATTTTGGATAAATTTTAGATATGCAAGTATATCCTTTACTTCTTTTCTATCATAGAACTTTAGTCCACCAACAAGTTTGTAGGGAAGTCCTTCTCTAACAAACGCCTCTTCAAAGGTTCTTGACTGAACATTGGTTCTATAAAGAATCGCAATATCAGATAGCTTGTATCCTTTATAAACCAACTTATGTATCTCTCGAGAAACGAAGTTCGCTTCTTCTTCAGAGTATTCCAATTGCTCATAGAGAATCGGTCTTCCTTCATCTTTGTCAGACCAAAGTTTTTTATCCTTTCTACCACTATTGTTTTGAATAACAGCATTTGCAACACTCAATATACTTTGTGTAGAACGATAATTTTGCTCTAGTAATACCACCTTCGCTCCAGGAAAATCCTTCTCAAAATCTAATATATTAGAGATATCTGCCCCTCTCCATGAATATATCGATTGGTCAGAGTCCCCTACCACACATATATTTCTATATCTTTCGGATAATAACTTAACCAGTCTATATTGAATCTTGTTTGTGTCTTGATATTCATCAACGAATATATATTTAAACTTTCTTTGATAATAATCTAAAATACTTTGGTTGTTTTCCAATAATTCAACTGCTTTTATAAGTAAATCATCAAAATCTAATGCATTGTATTCTTTTAATTTCTGTTGATATAAAGCATAAAGTTCTCCTACATTTCGCTCCCTAAAGTCCTTATAATTCTCATTGATATATCTATCCGGGTCAATTTGAGAGTCCTTAAAAGAACTTATTCTTGCCAATATAGTAGACTCTTTGTAGTTTTCCTTGTTTAGATTTTTTTCTTTGATACATTCTCTAATTAATGTAACTTGGTCATCTCTATCATATATTGTAAAACTTCGATTGTATCCTATTTTATCTATATCTCTTCGTAAAATACGAACACATATAGAGTGAAAAGTCCCCATCCACATATCGTCTACATTTGTTTCAAGCAGATTTGCAACCCTTGTTTTCATTTCATTAGCTGCTTTGTTTGTAAATGTAATGGCTAATATATTTCCTGGGAATACATTCAATTCTTTAATTAAATAGGCTATTTTGTGAGTAACTACTCTTGTTTTACCTGATCCTGCACCTGCCATAATAAGCAAAGGTCCTTCTGTATGAAGAACCGCTTCTTTTTGCCTATGGTTTAGTCCCGCTAAAAAATCCATTTTGTCACCATCCTAAACTTATCTTCCTTTTAATTATATAGTATTGAAGGAAGAATTCCAAATAAAAAAAACAACAACCAAGGGATTGTTGTTATATGATTTATTCATGAATCTTCTTTTATAACGAATAGGAAAGTCCTACAATTCAAAATACTTAATTTAATGGACTTTCCGTTAATGAGTTTCAAAAAAGGCTTCCTTAAATATTTTAATGCTTCGATAGAAGCCTTTTTTATAGGAATAAAATTTTATTTCAATTATAATATTAAGTTTTTGCAATTAGATAGCCCAAATGAGGCTATTCCAATGTTAGAAAAGATAATGACCAGATTAGAAAATTTAGGCCATTGGGGGGTGGTAGAACCCCCAATGTCTTAAATACTGCGTCTACCCCAAACCTCTTCCGCATCTTCAATACCAAATTTCTTTGCATTAAATATGGGACTTTCAACACCAGCTTTTCTTTGTTCTTCATAATCCTTATATATCCTAATACCATGATTACCAATAAATATCAAAGCAAATATGTTTACCCAGGCCATTAGTGCATTGCCTATATCAGCCATTGCCCAGATAGTATCAGATGCAACTATTGTACCTACGAAAACTGATACTATAAAACATATTTTTAATATAATAATAGCACCCTTATTGCCACCAACCAAATAGGTTAAATTACTTTCTGAATAAAGATAAAAGGCTGTTAATGCTACGAAAGCAAAACATAGAATTGCTAGAGCAACAAAGATATTTCCTAGACCAGGTACTGGTATTGTTGATTCTATAGCTCTTGCAACAAAAGGATTACCATAATCTAAGCCTTTTACTCCTTCAAAAACAAAGTTTCCATCTGCACCAATTACATTATAACTATTAGTCATTAATATCATAAACGTAGTAGTAGTACATACAAATAATGAGCCTATATAAACACTTAATCCACCTAGTAAACCTTGTGCTCCTGGATGTGATGTAGTAGCAGTAGCAGATGTTACTGCTGATGTACCAATACCTACTTCATTAGCATGCACACCCCTTCTGATACCCCATGTAACAGCACTTCCAAATATTGCACCGAACACTGCATCAGTTCCAAATGCTGATTTAAAAATTAAAGCTATGGTTGCTGGTAGCTTCCCTATATTTAAAATAATTATGATAATTGACATTACAACGTATATAAAGCCCATAATAGGTGATATTCTTTGTGCTGTATTACCCATTCTCTTTAATCCACCAAATATTACTATTCCAAGCACTGCTGACAATATAAGACCAGTTAATACTGTATTAACATTAAATGCATTATGCAATCCTTGTACTATATAATATGATTGCACTCCTGACATTAAAAATGTAAGAGAAATAAATGTAACTATAGAATAAATTACTGCTAATAATTTACCTAACTCTTTGTTCTTAAAGCCTTTTTCCATATAAAAGGCTGGTCCGCCTTTGAATTCTCCATTAATTACTTTCTTATAGGTTTGAGCCAATGTTCCCTCTACTAAGGCAATACTTGTACCAAAGAATGCTAATATCCATAGCCAGAATATAGCTCCTGGCCCACCAAAATATATTCCTGTAGCCATTCCTGCGATATTGCCAACTCCAACAGTTCTTGCTGCCGTAAATATAAATGATTGTAAAGGCGAAAGTCCCTCACTTGAACTTCCTCTTTCTTTCATAAGACGTAGCATTTCCTTAAACTGTCTCACTTGTGGAAAACCCAATTTAATTGAGAAAACAAGTCCTGTAACTAAAACTAAAATAATTAAGGGCATACTCCATAAATATCCTGCTAATGTGTTTAAAAAATTAGCCATAATATCACCTTTCTATTATTTATTTAGCAATTCTATTAAATAATCCTCTGTAACTTGTAAAAGTTCTTCTTGATATTTCACATCTGAATAACAATGGTCTGCACCTTCCACAAAGTGTAATTTAGAATCCTTTGAAAATAAATTATATGATACTCCATTTATGGGCAATACATCTTGATCTTGCTCCCCATGAATAATGCGTACAGGAATATCAAGTTCTTTTACTAATTCTAATGGCTTTATCTTTTCTAATCCCAAAAAGAAATTCTTACTTACATAATCTCCATCAATACTTACATCCTCACCCTTTAATCCCCTTTCAAAGCGTTCACTTCCAAGTATATGATAAAAATTCCAATAGGGATCTGAAACTGGGGACCATAACAACAGACCATCTGGGTTAACTCGTGAAGCTGTTAGTGTTGCAACTGTACCTCCCATACTATAACCCAAAATAAATAACTTTTTAGGTTTTAATTTTTCTCTTATAAAATTTGTTACTACGACTGCGTCCTCTACTTCACCTGGAATAGTCATGTACTCTTCATTTCCTTCACTATCTCCTGCTCCAACACAATCAAATCTAACTGTTGTGATTCCTTTCTCAAGAAGTTTATGTGATAAATTTGGAGCCATTCTGTGAGGAGTTATTTTGTGCCCAACAAAACCATGGCAAAACATCAGTACTGTATCTGCTTCTTCCAATTCTTTTGGAGTTTCAATAACTACTGCCATTGACTTTCCTCTACTTTTAATTACTTCTAATGAAAGCATGAGACCACCTCTCTTATATTTTTTAAACGCTTATACATGTGTATATTTTAAATAAGCTTAACCATACTAATCATCAAAGCTACCAGCTGGATAAAGTTGAAATCTTGATATTAATTTCTCCGCTATCTCCTTACATTCTTTTAAATTCTTTTCATCATCAGGGGCAGCCGCTACTTGATTCATAATACCTGCTATTATTTTAATTTCTTCTTCCTTAAGCCCACGTTGAGTAACAGAAGTCAACCCTATACGAACTCCACTTGTTACAAATGGTGATGCAGGATCATTAGGAATCTGATTCTTGTTTACTGTTATTCCAACTTTATCAAGTGCATCTTGGAATACCTTACCAGATACGCCTTTACTACTTAGGTCAACCATTACAATGTGATTATCAGTAGTTCCACTAACAATTCTAAAACCATAATTAGTTAATTCCTCTGCCAAGACTTTTGCATTCACAAGAATCTGCTTCATTATACATTTAAATTCATCTGATGCTGCATACTTAAAGGACCATACCTTTGCAGCCATTGTTGTAAGATGCATTGAGCCTATTGACCCTGGGAAAACTCCCCTATCTATCATTTTCGCATATTCCTTCTTACATAGAATAAAACCACTTCTTGGCCCGCAAAATGTCTTTGTAGTTGATGATGTAACGAAATCTGCAAAAGGTACTGGACTTGGAATTACACCTGCTGCTACCAAACCGCTTATATGTGCCATATCAACCATAAAGTATGCTCCAACAGATTTAGCTATTTTCCCAATTCTTTCATAATCTATAAGTCTTGGATATGAACTACCACCAGCAATTATTAACTTTGGAATTATTTCCTTAGCCTTTTTCTCTAAGTTCTCATAATCTATCATTTCAGTCACTGGATTTAATTCATAAAAATGAAAATCATAAACCTTTGAAAGGAAATTTGCTGGACTTCCATGTGTTAAGTGACCACCTTGATCAAGCCTCATACTTAAAACCTTATCTCCAGGTTTTAAAACTGCAGCATATACCCCATAATTAGCTGATGAACCTGAATAAACCTGAAGATTCACATGTTCAGCTCCATACAACATTTTAGCTCTTTCGATTCCTAATAGTTCAAGTCTATCTGCCTCATGTGATCCAGCTTGGAAACGCCCTCCTGGATACCCCTCTAAAGTTTTATTTGTAAAGATTGAACCTGCTAGCTCCATTACCTCAAGTGGCGCTGTACTCTCGGATGCTATCATTTCTATATTGTGTTCTTGACGTCTTAACTCATCAGAAACTATTTCAAAAAGTTCAGGATCACTTTTTCTTGTATGTTTTAACACTGTATCTACCTCTTTCTTTAATAAGTTTTAGAAACGGTTTCCTTTTTTCGTAACAATTTCTTAACTAAATTATCTAAGATTTTTTCATTCTTGTATATTATCATTTATTGCCTTTTATATATTGATCTTGACATCCTTACAAAAACAAAAAATCTAGGAAAATCTTCCTAGACCCCTTATATTTTTTATTCATAATATAAAAACTATTTATGATTCTGAGCATAGACAGCTGGTGTAACCCCAGTATTTTGCTTAAAGTATTTATAGAAGTTGTTAAGGTTATCATATCCAGTTTTTTCAGCAACTTCTTTTATACTAAGATGTCCTTCCTTCAACAACTCTATAGCTTTTGCTATTCTAACCTCATTTATATATGAGATAGTAGTCATCCCCATATGTTTATTAAAAAGTCGTGAAATATGAGTTGGTGATATAAAGAACATTTTTGATAATGAGTTTAAATCAAGTTTCTCATAATAATGATCATTTATATACTCCAATATTTTATTTAGTGTCGGGTTTTCAGTAAATTTCCATCCTATGACCCTTGTAATTGCCTGAATTAACTGTTTGTAATCAATTGGCTTTAGTATAATATCTTTAGCTCCAAGTCTTAATGCCTGTTGTGCATATTCAAATGAATCATATGCCGTTATAATAATATAATTCTTATTTGGTTCATTTTCCATAACCTTAAATCCATCCATATATGGCATATGGATATCCAAAAATACCAATTGTATATTATTGTCTCTAAGGCTTTTGAGGGCCTCTATTCCATTTTGAGCATTTGCTACTATTCTTATAGGTAATTGTTCTTTCTCAATAAAGTGAGTAATAATGGTAGAAACTGCTGGTTCGTCATCTACTATAATAGCATTAATCATTATATAGCCTCCTCATAGATTATAGGAATCTCTATAATAACACCTGTCTCTTTTTTAAAATTTGATATAATATTCATCCTAAAATTATTGCTATAAGCTGATTTAAGCTTTTCATAAATTAGTGATAATCCATGACCTGTATTGCTAATAAGACTTTTATTTAATCTATCTAGCGCAATACAATCTAAAGGCACCCCATTATTTATAATTGATATCCTTGCTCTTTCATCAATTCTAAAGACCTTTATTTTTAGCAACTTTTTGTCATCGCTTGGTGAAAATCCATGGATAAAAGCATTTTCTACAATTGGTTGAAGAAAGTTAAATGGTACCAAAATAATGTCAATTTCTTTCTCTATACTATATTGAACATCTAAGTCTTTTCCATATCTTAATCTCTGAAGATTCAAATAAGTTTCAAGATACTCTATTTCAGATTTGAGTGGAACAAACTTTAGGTCCACAGTCATTGTATACCTAAACATTTTTGATAAATCTATTATGGCATTGTACAAATCATATCTATCTCCGGTTAATGACATTCCTGCAAGGGAATTTAAAGTGTTAAATAGAAAATGATGATTTATTCTGAGATTAGTAACCTTGTCATTGATAGTAAAAAGATTCTTCTCTAATATTTGATTATTGCACATAACCTCCCTAAGTTCCTTATCTTTTGCTTCTAACAATTGTCTTGAAGTATTAAAGGCACAGTAACTATATATGCTCTTTACAATCTGCTTTAAAAGACTTTTTATTCCAATAATCGTACTCTGGGGAGAATCATATAGTGCTTCATGAACAGCTGTTGTATGATCAGATATCAATACATGCCCGCCTCTTATTGTTCCTAAATACCTTCCATTATATATAATAGGATAATCAAATATCGTAAGACCATACTCACAAATAAATTGTCCACCTTCATCTATATCAATACTATAATCTCTATATTTTAAACAACTACAATCATGATTTTTTAAAGGTGAGCACTTTTCATTACAATAACTAGAAAACTTATTGTTCTGTATAACAATTGACCATAAATCATCATATATTGTAAAAGGTAAACTTATTGTTTCCACTAGCTGGAGTCGAATGGCTTCAACTGCTGAATATATTAAATTTTTAAAATTTATACTGTTGTTTTCAACTTTATCAATTGTTTCTTCGTTTAAACCTATCCCATTATTGTATGTAACGGGATGTGATACCATAAACTCTCTTACAGGTTTTGTGCCTGTATTTATAGTCTCATGCGAAGTATCTGCCTCTAAATAAAAAAACATTCCTTTTCTAAATTCTTTTACCTCATCATTTATAATATAAATTCCTTCACCCTCTAATATATATAAGAACTGATCTATTCCATAATGAATATGTCTTTCAAGCCTCTTACCAGGTAAAAGATATGTAATTCCAACGCTAAAAGATTGTTCTAAGCTATTGGGTTTTTGAGCATGTAACCAACTTATATGACCCCATTCAGTTTTTTGATTCAAAATAGTCACCCTCTATCATAATATAACTCCATACTATAACATTATCCTTTTATATCCTTAGCTATATTATCCTGTTTTATTTTATATATATTATAACATTAGAAGCAAATAATAATAAATGGAAAAGACTGCACTTCACATAAAAATATATTTTATCATTAACAACATTATCTATAATATTAGCAGAAGAATTCCAATAAAAAACCACTGACAAATATTTTTGTCAATGGTTTTAAGCACTCTATTCTATATTTTAATCAATCTTTAGTTCTTTCATTGCATTGTTAAACTCTTGGATCTTAGCCTCATCCTTTACTAATGGAAGATTTGCTTCGATGTTCATCAAGCATCCGTTTGTTCCAATCTTTGCAAGTTCATATCCTATTACTAAATCTGAATGGCAGTTAGGATTTGTTTTTTCTTCTAATTCAATACCAATATCGTATACCCTTCTGCAAAGTTTTGCATTTTCCATTGGTGATGTTGCTCCTACTACTCCTGCATTTGCAATAGCTTGTTTTCTTATTTCTTTTTCTTCTTCAGTTTCTTTTGGTAATTTGTATGCATCTCTAATTACTCCATAAGCATTTGCATCATTCACAACGCCTTTGAGCAATTTATCTCTTAGTTCTTCTAATTCTCTTGCATATTCTAACTGTTTTTCTGGCGAAATTCCAAAATCTTTCTTAGTAGATAATTTGCACACCATTCCTATAAGTCCACAAGCCAATGCACCTGATAAAGCTGAGGCACTTCCTCCTCCTACTGTAACGTCATCTGTGTCTAGAATTAAATCCAATACATCTTTATAATCCATCATATACCTCCACTATTTAAATTTACTGTTATTTTTAAATCTTGTACAACCAAAGGCTCGCCATAAAAGCGAGCCTTTTAGTTGTGTAGCTCTTAAAGTATTTTATTGTTGGTCTAATAATCTTTTTTCTAGAATTTGGTCCATGCTAAAGTTTTCTATTTGTAGATAATACTCTGCAACATCGATTAGAGATTTCATAGGAACAGTTCCGATAACTTCGCTGCCTACTACATTTACTCCATATCTTCTTGCTTCCATTTTTACCATTTCAAAAGCTTGGTAAACTGCTGATTTTTCGTAGTTTACTAAGTTCATTGAAACTTGAGTTTGATTTCTTTCTTCTAGTTTTAGACCTATAGCTTTTACATATCTTAGTCCGCCACCTATGTGTCTTATTTTCTTTGCAATTTTATCTGCAATTTCTACATTTGGTGTGTCTAAATTTATATTAAATGCTACTAGTGGAACTCTTGCACCTACTGCTGTACAGCCGCTCTTTACATTCATTTCTTGAGGTCCGAAATCTGGTTTCCACTCTTCTCCTTTGATTTTTTCAAAGAAGCCTTCGTATTGGCCTTTTCTTACAGCTGCAAGATTTTTTCTATCAGGAGTTGATGCTGCATCTTCATATAGATATACTGGAATTCCCCAGCTTCCTATTTCAGCACCTACTGCTTTTGCAACTTCGATACATTCATCTATTGTTACATTTGCAACAGGTGTAAAAGGTATAACATCTGTTGCTCCCATTCTAGGATGAGCACCTTCGTGTTTTGACATATCAATAAGTTCAGCAGCTTTTTTTGCAGAATTTATAGCTGCCATCTTTACTTGTTCAGGAGATCCTATCATTGTAAGAACTGTTCTGTTGTGATCTTTGTCAGATGAATAGTCTAAGATTGTTATACCTTCAATTTTTCTAACTTCATCTATTATTTGTTCTACTATTGCTTCATCTCTGCCTTCACTAAAGTTTGGCACACATTCCATTAATTTTTTCATAATTTCCTCCTAATTGTATCTTTTATTTCATTATACCCTATTATTATATCCTATTATAACGAAAAGAAAAGTTCTACCTCTTTATTTTTTATGAAATTTCCGTATTTGAGTTTCAAGAAAAAGCTACCTTAACTCATCATTAGATGCTTTTTTATTTCAAATTCACAACAAAAGTTTTTATAAACCATACTGTGGCTGGCTGATAAATAATATCAACTAAGAAAGCACCAACTATTGGAACTATCATCATAGCTTTTCTACTCATTCCATACTGTTCATTAACAGCAGTAAGGTTTACAATTGCTGTAGGAGTTGCTCCTAATCCATGACCTAAAAGTCCAGCACACATAACAGCAGCATCGTAGTTCTTTCCAAGTATACGAAATACAATAAAATAAGAAAATAGAACTAAGAAAATAACTTGGCAAATCAAGACTATAAACATTGGTCCTGCAAGTCCTGCTAATTCCCACATCTTTAAAGTCATCATAGCCATTGATAGGTAAAGACCTAGAGTAACATCTCCAATTCCTTCTACTAGTGGATAGTCAAATCTATACCAATTTGTTTTTTCATTTATATTACGAAGAAAAACTGCTACAAACATCGCTCCTACATAAGTTGGAAAATCCATGTTTATCAGTTTTCCTATCCAACCAGAAACTACAGTTCCAAGAGCCATACATACTAAAATAGCAGTTACATTTTTCATAATATCAAGTCCACTTAAAGCTTCACCGCTACCAACATTTATTTCTGTAACACTTGTATCAAGATCTTCGCTATTATCAGGTTTCAAATTATTCTTTACAATTAATCGTCTTGCAACAGGACCACCCACCATAACAGATGAAATCAAACCAAAAGTTGCTGCTGCTGCTCCTACAAGTTGACCTGCTGGATATCCCATACTTTCAAAAGTACTACCATATGCTGCTCCAGCCCCATGCCCACCTATCATTGTAATAGCACTTGATAAAAGAGCATATGCTGGTGCTAAACCAGTTACTTTAGATACAGCAATTCCTATAAAGTTTTGTACAATTGAGACAAAACCTGCCACTAGCCAATAAACAACTAATAAAACTCCACCTTTTTTTAACAATGAGATACTTGCACCAAGTCCAACTGTAGTAAAAAAGGCTAACATAAAGAAAGATTGTAATGTTGTAGTAAAGTTAAAAGAAAATGTTCCTGTAGTGTAACCAGCCCATGTAATAAGCATAAATAGAAATCCACCTACAACTGGTGCTGGAATACAGTATTTTTCCAAAAATCTTACCTTACTCTTAACAAAGTAACCTATAATAAGTAATACAGCCGCCATTGCAGTAGTCATAACCATATCAGCTTTAATGGTGAAAATGTTTTCAATGATTTCAAAAGACATATTATTATTCCTCCTATTGTTATTTTATAAATAGATACTTGCTCAAGGAAATATTATCTATTATTGCAATATCTGCTTCTGTGCTAGTAAAAGCTTCCTCCTTTCAACAAATTTTATAAATAAAATTTTACTAACACTACTAATATGATAAACAATTATAATGCATAATACGTGCCAACTATTGATAATATAGGTATTAGCCATATTACTAAGTTTGATAGTTAGTTATACACAATAATCTTGTAATTTTTGCAAAAAATGCCCTGCAAATTTTGCATGGTGCAAATTTTGCAGGGCTGATTATAAAAATAATATCCCTATAATTCTATTTATTTAATACATATATGGTATTTCTACCTCTTCCAACACGCTTTATAATGTCTTTAGAAATCAAATTGTTAAGAATCTCAACAGTATAGGTCTTCTTAAGACCTGTAACTTTTTCTGCTTCCATTCTATTAATTTCATTGTTCTTTCTGATGTAGTCTAACAATAATCGTTCATTATTATTTAAATCCAATTCATATACGTTCACACCTTCGTTCACTTGTTCAGTAGATGTGGTTGTTAAATTTATATATGGTAACACTACCTTTATAACATTGCTTGAAATCAAGAAGTCTGGATTAACCTTATAGTTCTTATAATATTCTTTTATTCTTCTAATTCCTGTAGCCATACGTTCTATAATACCCAATCTAAAAAATATATCAGATAAAATCTTATTTCTAGATATTGAAATCCTACCATCTTTATATTCTTCCTCAGTAATCCCTATTGGTAGCCCCCCTGGAGAAATTATCTCAATCCTATTATCATATATTTCTACCCTGCTTTCAGACGCATACGAATAATCTCTATGAACTATAGCATTGGCTAAGGCCTCTCGATATGCAACTAAGGGCACTTGTTCAATAGTTTTTCTATATGCATCATCTATTATCTCTGAGGTATTAATGTGTTTTTTATAAAAGTCTATTGATTTATCATACATTTTTAAAATAGATATGTTTTTTAGAAATAATCTATCCTTGATATTAGCTACAGAATTACCATCAAATCTAATTAATGATATACCAGAAAAGCTTATTGGATTATTATCCGAAAGCAAAGCAGCAGCATTTGTATACTTATCATTTTTAATTAATCCCAAAGTTCTTAGGATATCTCTTGATATCATACTCAAGTCTAATTTTTCTCTTAACATTTTATTTAAATAATCAAACTTAAGATCCTCATAGTTATTTGTAAGTTCATCATACCCTAGGTTTCTACCGTTTAATATCAGGTTTTCATAATCGTATATATCTACAGCTATTGTTGATGTATCCATTCTTTTATAGGCTTTATTGTTATATAAATATGGAGTATTTTCACCTACATAAACCTTTAAGATTATGATAGTTTTATCATCAATATTTTTTTCTTTAATCTCATAATATGGCTTAGGCGATATATTATCATTAATTGCATTTTCAAGCTTTAATTTTAAATATACAGCATCTTCAATACCAACAACATTCATATCGTCATCAATACCAATTATGATTTCTCCATCATGGTAATTTGCAAATGCGGATACTGTTTTTAAGATATTCTTTGTATATTCTCTTTTATACTCAAGTATTCTCGATTCTGTATTTATAACCTTTGCCATACTATCCCTCCTAAATACAACTGAACGATATTTCAATCGTTCAGTTACATTCTATCAAATAATGATTTTATGTCAATATACTTTTAAATTTTAGGGCAGTCCAATGATCCTTATCCTATCATTTCATGAATATTAGATAGTATATTTGTTATAGGCGGCACTACTTGTTTCTTTCTCGATACTACGCCGGGAGCAAGGAAAGAATTATTAACTAATGTCTTACCAAATGCCTTTGCAATTAGATTCTTATTATGGCCTACTACTACCATTTCTGAGGATTGGTCAAATATATCCGTAAGCATTAGAATAAATATTGAGTAATTGTATTCTTTTGCCTTTTCTTCCATCAAATTCAATAAATCAGCTTTCATCTCTCCTAAACTAGCAGGGTCCATTGTATATACTTGAGCAATACCTATTTTATCTTCATTTACTGTAAAAACTTTCAAATCCTGTGCAAGTAACTCTTGTGGGGTTTTACCTACAAGGGATGTACCTGCTTTAAACATTTCAACAGCAAATTTTTCAATATCTAAATCTGCTATTCTAGCCAATCTTTCTAATATCATCTTATCTACATTTGTAGAGGTTGGTGATTTAAATAGAAGTGTATCAGAAATAATAGCTGCTGCTAATATACCAGCAGTCTTTTTAGTAGGTCTTCTTCCATTCTCAAACATTATAGAAGCAATAATAGTTGATGTACTTCCAACTGGTTCATTTCTAAAATATATCGGATTACCAGTAAAAACATCAGCCACTCTGTGATGGTCTATTATCTCTAATATTTCACACTCTTCCAATCCATCGACAGATTGACTTCTTTCATTATGGTCTACTAATATAACCTTCTTTTTCATACTTGAAATTAAATGATACCTTGAAATTAAACCTATCACCTTGTTTTCGTTGTCTAAAACAGGGTATGATCTATATCTAGTTTGTGACATCTTAACTTTTACATCGTCAACTAAGTCATCAAGTGAAAAAACTATTAAGTTCTCCTTTGTCAATGCATAACTCAGTGGAACTGATTGTGTGATAAGTCTAGAAGTTGTAAATGTATCATAAGGAGTTGATATTATTGTAATACCTCTTTCTTTACCTGACTTTATTATATCTTCATCAATTTGTGAATTACCAGTTACAATCAATAAGGATATATTGCTTCTAATAGCTATTTCTTGAGCATCTCTTCTATCTCCGCATATTGCTATGTCATTATCTTCAATATACTCTATTACCGAATTAGGTTCCATTGCTAAAACAAAGACCTTACCCGTAAAAGGTTTTATTTCTTCTGGTATAATCAAAGGAGTTGCAGAAAGAGTATCAATTATATTATCTATAGATGTACCAGATTTCCCAAGTATAGTATTGTCCCAAACATCAATATAAGATTGAATAATATCTGAAATTGTAGCTATTCCCACAAGTTGACCATTTTCGTCAGCAACTGGTAGACTATGTAGATTATTTTTTTTCATTAAATTTAGTGCCATCCTAAGTGATATATCAGGACTAACAGGTGCTATTATATCAAAGTCTAAATCTTCTACACTTTGTCTCACTGTCTCTATATAATGTGGTGCCTCAACACCAAAGTAATCAAGTATAAATTTAGTCTCTCTATTTAATTCTCCAAGTCGTACTGGTATTGCATTTACCTCTCCAGTCCCATTTTTATATTCTGCATATGCTAAAGCGGCACATATAGAATCAGAATCTGGATTCTTATGTCCAGTTATATATACAATATTCTTCATTAATATTCCCCCCCAAATACTAGTATTGATATTATACCACAATATTTTGGACTTAAGAAAAAAATATAGGGCGTACTCGCCCTAATAATTTAAAACTATTTATTGTCTTCTCCACTTAAAAATACCATTACATTGGATTTATAATCATCTTCATTTGATGGTACTATATGAAGTCTCACATTATATTTATCCTTTTTACCACTAAATTCATACGCCTTTTCATTCTCATAATTTTTTATTTCATCATCTTCCTTAAAGACTTCTTTATAGTGGTCATATATATCCTTGCTTTCTAATTTTGAAAAGTAATATACTTGAAAATAATCTTTGCCTGCAACAACTGACCCCTCTACCTTATCCACACCATAAAGAGGAACTATATCTTCTGGGAAATCCTCTGGCACTGTTTTACTTACCGTAGGTTCAGGTTTTTCTTCTCCACTATTTACTATATCTTTATCTTCTTTCTTTTCTGGTTTAGTTGTCTGTGGCGTACAACCTACAACCAATGATAAGACTAATACTATAAGTATAAAGAATTTAAACTTTCTCATTATATCCTCCTTAACTCTTAATACTTATAGTATTTAATATTATTCTAAATTTTATCCTAAACTATTATCTCCATTATCATATCCTTGCCTTTTTTTACACTACCTTTATTGAACTTAATCTCTTTTACCTTATCCATATTAGTAATTAATATGGGTGTAATAGTTGACTTGTGATTATTATTGATATAATCCAAATCAACTTCAAGTAACTTATCGCCCTTTTTCACATTATCTCCTTCGGAGACATAAGCTTTAAAACCTTCACCTTTTAAGGTTACTGTATCTATACCTATATGAATTAAAATCTCAATACCTTCTTTTGTAAGAATGCCTATTGCGTGTTTTGTAGGAAATATTTGAATAATCTTTCCATCACAAGGAGATACAACTACTCCTTCAACTGGATTAATAGCCAATCCATCCCCTATCATTTTCCCAGCAAATACTGGATCTGGAACCTTTTCTAATTCTAAAATTTCTCCAGACATTGGTGCTTTTAATGTTAAGTTTGTATTTTCTTTTTTAAATAAATTGAGCATAGTTCCCTCCTACCTATTTACAGACCTTGCCATTCGTCTGTATGTATGTCTTTTACCTTTAATAGCGATGGAATAAATCATTATATTTTCAGGTGTTGCCATTCCCATTGACATCCCCGAATCACCAAGATGATGGATGTCAGTGCCTGCCATCTTGCTATATAATGCAATATTCTTTATTGTTTGTTCATCAGCTCCTTCTTGTGATGTGCCTATAGCTGTCATAGTTAGCTTACCACGTGAATGTACATATTCTATTAAGTCCCTTAAATAGTCTACACTTATTCCTGGTACAGTACCTGGTGCTGGTAACAATATAATATCACATCCTGCATCTATAAAATCTTTTATTACATCCTTTGAAATAATTTTACTTCCAATTTCTTCTCCACTTCCAGCAGCATGCATCTTGCCTGCCATTATAATAATCTTATCTCCAAATTTCTTATTGCACATCTTTATAGAATTTACGATTTTTTCATTGGTAACACCTGTCTTAGGATTGCCAGTGAAAACCACCATATCTGCACCTTGATTTATGATTTTTTCTACATTCTGGATGGTGCCTAATCTTCCTTCTGATATGATTTCTCTTTCACCCATTACCTTAGCATCCATATCTACAGGCTCAAGATTTACTCCAACTATTCTTCCAGTAAGTCTCTTCACTTCTTTTATTACATCTTCTCCATATTTATTTGGTAGCCCTTCTATTACAGGATTATTAACATCATATATGTTAAATAAAAGTATATCTGCTCCAAAACTTGAAGCTAACTCTGCATTACTAACATCCCATAATAGTGGTGGAGCAACTACAATTACTTCAGATGAGACAGTCCTCCCCTCTGCACTTTTTATACTTAAAAGTTTATCTTCTTTAGACATATTTAATAAATCGGATGAATTTAAATCTAATATCCTTTTTATCATATATTATAACCTCCTTGGTTTAATTTTTGAACTCATAAAACTAAATATATCAAAATATTTATTCTTATCAATCCAAAAACATAAGGAATATTAGAATTTCGGGTGGGGATACCCACCCGAAAAATAAATTAATTTATACGTTTTTAACTTTTCTCATTTTCTCTATTTCATCTGCAACAAATTGTACTTGTGGTCCTACAATTACTTGAATACTTGTAGGTCCTATAATCTTGACTCCTGGTACTTGAGCTTCTTTGATCTTAGCTTCATTTACCAATTTCATATCTTTAACTTCTACTCTTAAACGAGTGATACAGTTATCTATTGATAGAACATTGGCATTTCCGCCTAGCCCTTCATAAATTGTTGTAGCCATGAAGCTTAGTCTTTCTCTGCCGCTTAATACTGCTGCTCCACCTTCAACTTCTATCTCCTCATCATCTTCTCTGCCAGGAGTAGTTAGGTTAAATTTTACTATAAAGAACTTAAATGTAACATAGTAAATAGCCCCAAATATTAGACCTTGAATTATTAACATAAATGGTTGATTTGCTAATGGCATTCTTAAGCTTAGGAAAAAATCTACAAATCCCGCACTAAATCCAAATCCTGCTGTCCAGTGGAACAACGCTGAAATAGTTAGAGAAATACCTGTTAAAACTGCATGTAATAGATAAAGAGCAGGTGCCACGAACATAAATGAAAACTCTAAAGGTTCTGTTACTCCTGTAAAGAATGATGCAAATCCTGCTGCCATCATTAGTGATGCAACTTGTTTTTTCTTTTCTGGTTTAGCTGTTTGATACATAGCTAGACCTGCTCCTAATAAACCGAACATCATTACAGGGAAAAATCCTGCTTGATACATTCCCGTAATACCTTTTGTTCCTGTACTTGCCCAGAAGTTACCAATATCATTGATTCCTGCTACGTCAAACCAGAATACTGAGTTTAAAGCATGGTGCAATCCAACAGGTATCAATAATCTATTGAAGAAGCCATAAATCCCCGCGCCTACTGCTCCTAATTCACTTATACCTTTACCAAATGCTACTAGTCCTGAGTAAATTACTGGCCATACAAAGAATAATATTGCTGAAACTAATATCATAGCAACAGATGTAACTATTGGCACCAACCTTTTCCCACTGAAAAAGGCAAAAGCATCAGGGAGTTTAACATGACTAAATCTGTTATACATTGCTGCTGCAACTAGACCTGAAAGAATACCAATAAATTGATTTCCAATCTTTCCAAACGCTGCGTTTACTTCGGATGGATCAACACCCAATAACATAGCTACAGACCCAGTTGAAAGTAGTGTAGTGACTACAAGATAAGCTACAAGTCCACTTAGTGCTGATGAGCCATCTTTGTCCTTAGACATGCCAAGTGCTACCCCAATGGCAAATAGAATTGCCATATTGTCAATAATAGAAGCACCAGCTTTGATTAAAAATGCTGCTATAGCACTTCCTCCACCCCAACCACTTGGGTCTATCCAGTATCCTATACCCATCAGTATAGCTGCAGCGGGCAATACTGCCACTGGAAGCATCAATGAACGACCAATTCTTTGCATATACTTTTTCATGAAAATTTCCTCCTCTACTTTTAAATTAATCTTACTAAACAAATTAAGAGACTAAATAATGCCTATTTCCTCTACCCTCCTTCATATTCTAAATTAAAAAGGCATAAGCTCAAATCATACTCTTTTGTATGATAAGCTTATGCCTGATTTAACTCAGTAACACGCTTTTCCATTAATTTAGATGTTTCGTTAATTCTCTCTATATGTAGTGCTAAATAGCCCAATTCATCATCTGTTACATTTATATTCCTTTCACTCTCTATATATTCGCCTATCTTTCTTGCTACGCTAAATGAGAACTTAAATTGTTCCTTAATACTGTCCAAAAGTGGGTTTTCAATGTATTTTTTCTCATCGAGCCTTTGTATTGTCACCCTTAGATGATTTATTAACCTTATATATATTAGGTCTCTAGTATCTATTATTACGGATAATTCAGTCTGAATTATATCTATAATACCTTTCAAGAGTTTTGTATCTTTTAAGGTTTCATTTACCTTTTTGTTTTGCCTTGCTGAATGAAAATGTAACGCTATAAACCCTACCTCCGACTCCGAAATCTCTACGTTGAGCCTGTCCTTTATTATATCAGCAGCCATTAAACCTACTCTAAATTCTTCTGGATACAAAGCCCTAATTTCATATATAAAGGGGTTTGACATATCCATTCCCATCTTAATGCGGTCTAATGCAAATCCAATATGGTCTGTCAATGCTATATGAATATGAGAGTTAAGTTGTCCTAAATTCTGTTCAGCCATAGCGATAATTTCTTCACTTATACCCATTACATTGCTGTCCATCTGGCTTATGAGTTGGAAATATTCATGTTTACTTTTTTCATCATAAGCTATAAAAGACTTTTCTATATTCCTCTCTGATAAATTAATCAATTTCCCTTCCTTTTTCCCAAAGCCTATGCCTTTACCAACGAGAACAAGTTCCTGCTTCGATTTTTTATCAGTTACCAGGATAACGTTATTATTCAACACTTTAGAAACTAGATAATCTTTTGGCATAAGTAAACCCCCAAAGGAATAGATTAAAAAAGGCACAAATCCATATATGGCAATATTCAATTCCATACATAGGTTTATGCCTGATTTTCATCAGTAACACACCTTTTCGATAATGTTAAATTAAATTGTTATCTTTCATATTAAAGATATCATAAATATTGGTAATATGTCAATAGTGTATTTCAATAAAGCATTGTTAATATATATGCCAAATGTTATAATATTAAGTAAATTCAACAATTTAAAGCGATCTGGTAATATGTCAAGAGATAATTTTTAAAAGAAATAAAGGAAACATCTAAAAAAGAATAACCTTAATAAAACCTATGGTTTTACAAAAAAAAATAGGTTTAGAGATTAGAAATCTTTTAATTTATCTCTCCAACTTTATCGCTGGAGTAGATTTGATTTTTAGTCAGCAATCCAAAAATCAGACGTACAAGTTTACGAGATGTAAGTGCGAGGGCTCTTTTATGTTGGTGAGTAGTCACTTCACCATATTTCTTGTAATAGTACTCTTTGTACTCGGGAACATGATTTTTGACACTATTAGCAGCCTCAATTAAATAGTATCTAAGGTACTTATTGCCAGTCTTAGTCATTTTGGTATCGTCTGAAGTGTAATTACCTGATTGATTAACTCTCCAGGTTAGGCCTGCATATTTAGCTAATGCATTATGAGAATCAAAGGAAGTAATAGTTCCTATCTCAGCAAGAATCCCACTAGCAAGTACAGGGCCAATACCAGGGATAGAAGTTAGGGACTGATATTCAGTAGGATTAATTCCCTTGATATTCTTCTCAATAGCCTTATCAATAGCTTTGACTTCATCTTCTAAAGCTTTAACTACATTAAAAGATGAAGCAATTGCAACATTTAAAGGTTCATATAGAACTTTGTCAAGACGATAGGAATCTCTGGCAGCTTTTTGAAGTACCTGAGCTGTTTTTTTAGGATCACTAAAACGGTTTTTACCTTTTTGCTTAATGAATTCAACTAGATCCTTAATAGATGAATAGGTAATATCATCTAGAGATAAATATTCTGTTAAGATAGCTGAAGAAGTAGCCCCATAGGTATTAGAAAAAGGTTGATCCTCCTTATCTAATACAGCTAATTCACTAAACTTAAGATAGATATTGGATATCATATAAGCTTTTTCACGAGTAATATCTTCAATTAAATGTAGACGATATCGTGTTAATCGCTGTAAAGCAAGAAATTGGGCGCCACGCCAAGGCTTGGATGTGATTCTACCACATCTAGCAAAATCAGCAATAATATAGGCATCCAAAGGGTCAGTTTTATCCATATCTACAAAGGTTTTTCTGTAATTGGCAATGGTTTTGGGATTAAGACAATAAACAAGAGGTTTGTAAGCTAATAGGAGTTCATTAGAAGCTAGAAAATTTGCAATATGAGTACTATAAAAAGAGGTAGATTCCAAGGCAATAACAACATATTTTAGGCCATTAGAATTTAGACATTCAATAATGCTTTCTAGGATAGATTCAGCACCAGGTTGATTGTTTGAAGCCTTTAGGTTAAGAAGTTTATTGCCTTCAAAATCTAGAGCACATAGTACATTAGTTTTAGAACTTACATCAATACCAACAAATAAAGTTGATAGAACATTGTTCTTCATAAGATCACCACCTTTCACCTAAAATGGAGAACAATTAGAAAAAGAGATACCCTAATCTTAGCTGCTTACGGCAACCTCGCATTATTAGCATTCATCTTTGAAAACTACCTTGCTGTTGGTCTAATCAAAGAGATGCAGCAACTGAAGTAAGCAGAATGTGACAGCTAAGTCAGGAAGCACGCTTTCTAGGCAATAACCAAATGGTTTTGCTGGGGGAAAAAGAATTATCCTTTGCTAATTATCCTTAACTCTATTTTAGCATTAGGATATCTCAATTTGAAATTGTATTTAAATGTTTAATATAAAAAATAATAATATGCTTAGACCAATTATAAAAATGGTTCTAAACATATTATACGAGGGGGTAAATCAATGAAGCTTAATTACAGGCGTACATTTTTTATTGGATTAGCATTTTTATCTATTTCTGCATTTTGGCAATTATATGATAATATTATTCCACTAATTTTACAAAATACATTCGGAATTGGAGAAACCTTAACTGGGACTATTATGGCACTTGATAATGTTTTAGCATTATTTCTACTGCCGCTCTTTGGTACCCTTTCCGATAAAGTAGATACAAAGTTGGGAAAACGTACACCTTTTATTGTAACTGGAACAGCTATAGCTGTAATTTTTATGATGTTAATACCTATAGCTAATCAATCACGCAATTTTATTTTATTCTTTATTTCATTAGGTGTAGTACTTCTTGCCATGAGTTTATACCGTTCTCCAGCTGTTGCATTGATGCCTGATTTAACACCAAAATCCCTTAGGAGTAAAGCAAATTCTGTTATCAATCTTATGGGTGCAGTTGGTGCTATTTTCACCTTGGCAATGATTAGTATGCTTATACCAAAAGTTGATCATCCAAATTATACGAGTGTTTTTATGGCTGTTGCAGCATTGATGGTTTTTTCAGTTGTAATTCTTGTTATTACAATTAAAGAAAAAAAATTATCAGCAGAAATATCCAAAGAATCATATGATATAATGGAAGAAAAAAGCGAAAATCTTAATCAGAATCTTCCATTGCCAAAGGATGTTAAAAGAAGCTTATACTTTATACTTGCTTCAATTTTCTTATGGTTTACAGCTTATAATGCTGTAACTACCGCCTTTTCAAGATATGCAGTTAAGGTTTGGAACCTACAAGGTGGTAGTTTTGCAAATGCACTAATGGTTGCAACAGGAGCTGCAATTCTTTCATATATACCAATAGGTTTTGTATCTACTGCAATTGGTAGAAAGAAAACAATAATTATTGGTATAATTATGATGAGCATCTCTTATTTCTTTGGATTTTTGTTTAAAGAGTATACATCAATGATTAATGTTGTATTTGCTTTCACTGGCATAGGTTGGGCTGCAATCAACGTTAACTCATATCCAATGGTTGTTGAAATGAGTAAAGGTTCAGACGTAGGAAAATATACTGGTATATATTATACATTTTCTATGTCAGCACAAATATTTACACCAATATTGTCTGGATTTTTACTAGAAAATATATCCTATAGAACCTTGTTCCCATATGCCTTAACATTTTCCCTACTATCATTATGTACCATGTTGATGGTAAAGCACGGGGATTCGAAACCTCCTAAAAAAGCAAGTGCATTAGAGAATTTTGATTTTGATGATTAATTGAGAGGAGTTTACAATGATTTATGTATTAATGGGGTTCGTTTTTTTATACTTTATTTTAATTATGCCAAAGATTTTAAAACGCCCTTATTTTAAACCTTTTATGGATAGATATTATGCCCATAGGGGATTGCATGATAATTTAGCCCCTGAGAATTCATTAGAAGCTTTTAAGCTTGCAGTGGAAAAACAATATGGAATCGAATTTGATGTTCAATTATCTAAAGATGAGGTTCCTGTTATATTTCATGATTTTTCATTGAAAAGAATGTGTGGGATAGAAAAACAAGTAAATGAGCTTACCTTTGAAGAACTTAGGAGTTTACGCTTAAATAATTCTGATGAAAAAATACCTCATTTAAATGAAGTTCTTGAGCTGATAAATGGACAGGTGCCTTTAATTGTAGAATTGAAACTTAGTAGCAATAATACTAAAGTTTGTGAAATTGTGGCACCAATATTAGACAATTACAACGGGGTATATTGTATTGAATCCTTTAATCCTATAGCCGTTAATTGGTACAGGAAAAATAGACCTAATATCATAAGAGGACAATTATCATCGAATTTTTTAAAGGCAGGAAAAAAGAAAAATAGGGTTTTAAATTTTTTATTACAAAATTTAATGTTTAATTTTATTGCTAAGCCAAATTTTATAGCTTTCAATCATAAATATAGAAATATGCTTTCATTTAAAATAAATCATTTTATTTATAAAATACCTACAATAGCTTATACAATTCAATCCAAAGAAGAATTAGAAAAAGCTAGGAGTAGTTTCGATTTATTTATATTTGAAAACTTTATACCTTAAAATGTTTACTTTAGTCAACATTGTGATATAATATAAATAAGGTAATCGACACCGCAAAGGTGCGGTTGCCACTGGTTGCTAAAAAGTTTTAGTCACTCTACATGGGCATGTGCAGGGTGACTATTTTTTTGTCTTTCTGTTATCTTTCGTTAGATTAATATTTCTAGTTTCTAGTATTAGTAATTAGTTTTATGCTTATAATTCCACCAGTTGTGATAATTGCTATTGCTAATAAAGCAATCCAAAATACTATCATTTACAACACCTCATTACTTTTTTATATTTATGTTTAAAATTTAAATATTTGTGATATAATAGGAGCAAGAAGAGAATTAAATTTAATTAAATATGATTTTTAAAATAGTAGGATTGTTTTGGAGAACGCCTACTATTTTTCTTTATCATTAACTGCCTCTATTGAGACATTCGATTCAGTTTTAATACCTTCGACTTCTGTTTTGGATTTATATCCAGCTACTATTTTTTTCTCTGTAAAATAAATGTTTAGTGATACTAGAGCTACAAAAGCTATAGTTGTAATAGCAACAATTGCTACTATTGATAAAACAATTATCAAATTTTCGCTAATAATACTTCCTCCTTTTCTTTTGTAAATTTCTTTTATCTCTCCTTGCTCATGGGTTGGGAACAAAAGAAAAGGATCATCATATTTAATTTCCCATGTTTAACAAATATATCTTATCACTTAGCTGTTCATTATACAATACAATAAAATATGTTGCATATTCAATTAACTTAAAGTATCCATTTAGCTTTAAACATAAAAAAATATTTTTTACGTTATAGTGTATATTATGAATATGGTAATAACACCACAAAGGTGCAGTTGCTACTGGCTGTTAAAAAATGGTGGCAAGTCAACTTGCCACCATTTTTAATCTACTGCTTTCATAGAATCGACCATCTTAATATTTCTCAATTTCTTGGACATAAAAATATTTACTATCAATGAAAAGACTATTGTTATTATAGTGGAAATAATATAGCTTAGTGTCCTTACATCTCTGCCAAACATATAGCTAGTACTTTCAATTGTTTTGATAATGTAAGCATGGAGTAATGTACCCAAGAACAGTCCAACCAAAATCCCTATAATAGTTAATATAGCAGTTTCCCTAAAGATATATGCTGAAACCTCTTCATTATGAAATCCTAAAACCTTCAAAGTTGCTAGTTCCTTTTTACGTTCATTAATATTTATATTGGTCAAATTATATAGCACAATAAATGCTAGGGCTCCAGAGGCTACTATAATAACTATAACAATGTAATTTATACTTGTAAGGAGATTGTCATAGGTCCTTTTTGTTTGCCCTACAAATTCTGCACTTAATACCCCATTTCTGGATAATATTTCACTTATCAATTTGTCCTGATCATAAGGAGTAAATTCAGGAGTATCTACAAGTATCAAATTAGGAGTATCTACAAGTATCAAATTAGGAGTCTCATAATTCTTAAAAGCATCTTGATATTTATCTTTACTCATATAAATGGTATTGCCTAAATATTGTTCTGTAATTCCTGTAACTATAAAATCACTGCTTTCCTCATCTGAATTTTCTATAGTTATTGTATCACCTATTTTTAGATTCAGTACCTCTGAAAACTTTTCAGTTAGAATAATGGAATTATCATCTAAGTCAAAATTATTTTTTGTCTTTCGTTCTCTTAAGTTTATAAATTGATTTAATTCTTCTAAATTCTCAGTCACAAATAAGTTTACTTCTAATCTTTCACCATTTGCTATACCATATCCCTTATCCTTGAATAATTCCATATAGTTCTTAGTTTTGCTTTTATCATTTAGAATTTTTATAATAGATGAATCTAAATCATCTTTAGTATCTAAATCTATCAAAACATCATAATTATATATTTCCTTATATTGAATATTTGCCACATCACCTATAGAATCCCTCAATCCAAAGCCTGTGACAAGTAGAGCTGTACATCCGCCTATTCCTATTACTGTCATAAAGAAATGCTTCTTATATCTAAATAGATTTCTAGCAGTAGCCTTATGATTAAAGCTCATTCTTGACCAAATAAAACCTACTCTTTCTAAAAGTATTCTCTTACCTGCCTTTGGTGCTCGAGGCAACATCAATATTGATGGTTTTTCTTTTAAAGCATTGTTACAAGCATAAAAAGTAGCAATCATTGTACTAAATATGGCTAATCCTGAAGATACGACAGCAATTTTAATATTGAACCCCGTTACAAACTTTGGTAAATGATACATTACTCCAAATGCATTCCAAATAACAAGGGGCAGTAATTTAAATCCTATAAATAAACCTAATGCACTTCCTAAAATACTTGCTAGACCACAATAGAAAAGATATTTGAACATAATTGTCGATTTAGTATAGCCAAGTGCTTTTAATGTACCAATTTGTGTCCTTTCTTCTTCTACCATACGAGTCATTGTTGTTAAAGCCACCAAAGCTGCAATAAGATAGAAAAATACTGGAAATACCTTTGCTATAGCAGCTACCTTTTCTGCATTCATTATAAAACTTACATAACTCATATTGTAGTTTCTATCCAATACATACCACTTTGGTCTTTCTAATTCTTCTATTTCTTTTTCCCCATCCAAGATTTCCTTTAAAGCATCTGATAGCTCTTTCTCCGCTTCAGCTTTTGCCTCTATATAATCAGCTTCTCCTTCTGCCAATTCTTTTTGACCATCGTAATATTCACGAATACCTTTATTTAAATCTATTTCACCATCTTGGATTTCCTTCTGAGCCTTTTCTACTTCATCTTTTAGCTCTACTTCAGCATCTGCTAACTTTTTTTGACCATCATAATATTCAATCCAACCATCATCTAATTCTTTACGACCATCTTTATATTTTATATAACCATCATCGAGTTTTTGTCTTGCATCTTCTAATTCAATTCTGCCTTCTTCTAATTCTGCCCATCCGTCTTCGAGCTTTTGGCGGTTTTCATCTAATTCTTTTTTAGCTTTGTTTAATTCTTTTTCAGCACTCTCTATCTCTTCCCAACCACTTTCAAGTTCAGCCCAACCCCTATCAATTTGTCTATTTCCATCATCAATTTGCCTTTTTGCATCTGCTAATTTGGCTTCTCCAGCCTTAATTTGCTGCCAGCCATTTATAAAAACATCAGCAGTTTCAGGCAT
>JAPXKQ010000010.1:53327-54651 GCA_033809995.1 Tissierellaceae bacterium | reverse complement strand
TGGATTAGGGTTATTAAGACGAAAACCAGAGATTAAGTGGAACAGAAAAGAAGAAGATATTAAAGAATTGAAAACTTTACAATGGAATATATTAAATACAGTTAAGGATTATGTAAAGAATAATGGTATTTTAGTATATAGTACCTGTACTATATTAAAAGATGAAAATATTAATATGATTGATAGGTTTTTAAAGGAAAATAAGGAGTTTAAATTTATTCCTTTTGATAAAGAAATACAAAATAAGGAGAAGTTGGATACATTAGGTGATGGATATATTCAATTATTGCCTCATATCCACGGTACAGACGGCTTTTTTATAGCTAAAATGATTAAACAAATATAGATATATGATATAATATTATGTATAATAGTTACAGGTAAGAGGTAAGAGTGAATGAAAAAATAGAATTCACAGTTCACAATTCACAGTTCACAATTTTCTGGGTCTATCTTTATGGTCTTAAAGAATCTCCAACGACCAAAGCTCTTCCTAATAATTGTGCATTGTGAATTGTGCATTGTGAATTGACATAAAAGGTGATATTTTGAACAAAACTGAACTAAACAGTCTAACTCTAGAAGAATCAAAAGTTTTTATGGTTGACTTAGGGGAAAAGGGCTTTAGAGGGGAGCAAATATTTCAATATTTTAACAAACATCTTAAGCTAGATATTGAAGAATTAAAACAGCTTCCGCAAGATACAAGAAACAAGCTTAAAGAAATTAGCAAAGTAGATCAAATTCAAATATTAGAAAGATTTGATTCTAAAATAGATAGCACAAAAAAATATTTATATCTATTAGAGGATAAAAATATTGTTGAAAGTGTTCTTATGGAATATAAGCATGGATTTACTACATGCATTTCTACTCAGGTAGGGTGCAAGATGGGTTGTGCATTTTGTGCATCAACAAAAGAAGGATTTATTAGAAATTTAACTCCTGCTGAAATGCTTAATCAGATATATATGATGGAAAAGGACAACAATATTAAAATCAGCAATATTGTCCTTATGGGCAGTGGGGAGCCCTTGGACAATTATGAAAACACCTTGAAATTTATCAAAATAATCCATGATGAAAAGGGTCACAATCTTAGTCTGCGCAATATTACTCTTTCTTCATGTGGTGTCGTACCAAGAATATATGATTTAGCAAAGAAAAATTTACCTATAACATTATCCATTTCTCTTCATTCACCTTTTGATGAAAATAGGGTGAAAATCATGCCTATTACCAAACGGTATAATATCAGGGAACTTATGGAAGCTTGCAAATTTTATGGAGATTCAACAAATAGGAGGCTGACGTTTGAATATAC
>JAPXKQ010000010.1:0-53317 GCA_033809995.1 Tissierellaceae bacterium | reverse complement strand
ATCAAAAATACTAAAGGGAATAAATGCACATATAAATTTAATTCCACTTAACCCTATTAAGGAATTTTCAAAGGATAGACCAGATAGAAAAAATATCGAGAGATTTCAAGAGGCTTTAGAGAAACAAGGTCTAAAGGCAACTATTCGCAGGGAAATGGGAAGTGATATAAGTGCATCTTGTGGTCAATTGAGAAGGAGTTATTTAGAAAATAAACTTCAATAGAGGTGATACTTATGATGGTAGGAGCAGTAACAGATGTTGGATTGATTAGGGAGATTAATCAGGATTGTATGTTTGCTGGAAGCATTGAAAGCTTTCCCCTATATATTGTAGCCGATGGTATGGGAGGGCACAATGCTGGGGAGATAGCCAGTAGTATGGCAGTTGATATTATAGAAAAGGTCTTTACTGTTAATAAAGATAAGTTAATTAGTGAAGAAAGTATCAAACAAACCATAGAAGAAGCTATTGTAACAGCAAATGAAAAGATATATCTCCAATCCAAAAAAATTCCAGATTATGCTGGAATGGGAACTACTATTACCTTGGCTTATATTTTTGAAAATAAAATTTATATTGGTCATGTGGGGGATAGTAGGGCTTATTTTATCACTAAGGATGAAATAAAACAGATTACCGATGATCATTCCCTAGTCAATGAATTGATTAAGAATGGTAGCATAACGCCTGAAGAGGCTATAAATCATCCACAAAAAAATCTTATAACTAGGGCAGTCGGGACAAGCAGTGATATTCAATTGGATTTTTATGTTTTGGATTATAAGCCAAATGATATACTTATTATTTGTAGTGATGGTTTAACAAATATGTTAAATGACGATGATATTATGAAATTAATCAAAAGTGAAGATGATATAGATATAGCATGCAATAATTTAATTTCTATAGCCAATGAAAATGGTGGAAGAGATAATATCACTGTAATCGTAATTAAATTCGCATAGTGAGGTGAAAATGATGATAGGAAAAATTCTTGGAAATAGATATGAAATCATAGAAAAAATAGGCGAAGGCGGAATGGCACAAGTTTTTAAAGCAAAGTGTAAGCTTTTAGATAGATTTGTTGCTATAAAAATACTTAAAGATGAATTTACAGAAGATGAGGATTTTGTTAGGAAATTTAGAAGAGAATCACAAGCAGCAGCTAGCCTTTCTCACCCAAATATTTTAAATATATATGATGTTGGTGTTGAAGAGGAAGATGGCAAAAAGATTTACTATATAGTAATGGAATATATAAAAGGAAAGACCTTAAAGGAAGGCATAAAAGAAAAAGGTAAATTATCAACTGAGGAAGCTATATACTATTCTTTACAAATAGCAGAAGCACTTCAACATGCACACAAGAATCATATAGTTCATCGTGATATAAAACCTCACAATATCATGATTACAGAAGATAATAGAGTGAAGGTTACTGATTTTGGCATTGCTAGGGCTGTGACTTCATCTACAGTAACTACTACATCAAATGTTTTAGGATCTGTGCATTATTTCTCTCCTGAACAGGCGAGAGGTGGATATACAGATGAGAAATCTGATATTTATTCATTAGGAATAGTGATGTATGAGATGGTTACAGGAAAGGTGCCTTACGAAGGCGATAGCCCTATTAGTGTAGCCCTAAAGCATGTACAAGACGATATTGTACCACCTAGGGACATTGATGCGACAATTCCTTTAAATCTTGAATCAGTTATTTTAAAATGTGTGCAAAAAAGACAAAGTGATAGATACAACAATATTACCGAGCTTATAAATGACTTAAGAAATATAAAACTGCTCGGTCATGATATTCAGGTTGATAGAGTCAATGATATGAGCTCTGCAACAAGAGTTATACCAGCAATAGAAACTGAAATTGAGGATGATAACAAAATGGCTAAGGCTAAAAACAAAAAAACTAAGAAGTCTAAGAAGTCTAAGAAGTCTGATGGTGGGATAATGGTAATCTTTGCTGCTATTCTTCTAGCTTTCTTGTTAGTGACAGGTATATTTTTAGGTTTCTTTAAATTGAAATCCTTCTTAAAAACTGATGAAGTAGTTGTTCCTAATTTAGAGCGAATGGAGGAAGAACTTGCTGAAAAGACACTAAATGATTTAGGTCTAAAGATGAAGGTACTAGATAGAGTTAGAAGCAGTGAATATAAAGCTGGAGTAGTTATGAGTCAAGATGTAGCGGCTGATTTAAAGGTTAAGAAGGACTATACAATTGGAGTTGTCATAAGTGAAGGTGAAGCGTTAGTTAAAGTTCCATTGGTAATGAACAAACCATTGGCTGATGCCGAAGTTATTATTCAAGATGCAGGGCTATCCCTTGGGAAACAAGATTATGAGCCTAGTGATACAGTTCCTGCAAATACAGTTATAAGACAGAATCCTGACTCTATGACTGAAGTAGCACCAGGTACGAAGGTTAATTTGGTAATAAGTGAAGGACCAGAGGTTAAAGAGATTGTTATGATTAAACTCGTAGGTGAAAATGTAAATGTGGCTAGAAACAAAATCTTAGAATTAGGTTTAGTACCTGGCGAAATCACACCTCAACCAAGCAATGAAGTACCTGCTGATATAGTTATTTGGCAAGAATACGTACAAGGTACAGTTCTAGAGACAAAGACAAGTGTTGATTTAATCATTAGTTCGGGACCGGATACTACAACACCTGTAGAACCAGGTGCAGAAGATGGTATGGGCTCTCTTACCATTACACTAACCCCACATGCTGATAGAGAAGAAACCCAAATAAAGATAATGAAAAGGGGAGTAGATGGTACGTCAGAAACAGTATACAATAGCCCACGTAAAGCCAGTGAAGGTGAATTCACTCTTACCTTCACGGATAAAATAGGTACAGAATTTGATATACTATATGATGATGTATATCAAGGTACAAAAGTTATTAAAAAAGAGGATTAATAAGGGAGTAATTTGATGGTAGAAGGCATCATTATAAAAGGTGTTGGGGGCTTTTATTATGTAAAAACCTCTGAAGGGACAATTGAATGTAGAGCTAGGGGTATTTTTAGAGAGGAAAATCTAACACCTCTAGTTGGTGATAAAGTTAAGATTAGAATCAACGAGGAGGATAATTCTGGGTATATTGAGGAAATCCTAGAGAGAGAATCAACGTTAGTAAGACCTCCTGTTGCAAATATCACCCAAGCTATTATAATCATGAGTGTAAAAAAGCCTAATATAAACACATGGCTTTTAGATAGATTTTTAATCATCGGAGAGCATGAAAACCTTGATATTATCATTTGCTTCAACAAAACTGATTTAGCCTTAGAAGAAACAGAGGAACTTAAATCTATATATGAAAAAATCGGCTATAAGGTTATTATAGCTAGTGCCAAAGAAAATATAGGTATAGAAGAATTAAGAAATACTCTAAAGGACCACATATCTGTATTTGCTGGTCCTTCAGGGGTTGGTAAATCCTCTTTACTAAATAGGATTAATCCCCATTTCAAATTAGAAACAGGGGAAATAAGCTCTAAGTCCAAGAGAGGGAAGCATACTACAAGACACGTGGAATTATTTGAACTAGAAGAGAACACATTTGTACTAGATAGCCCCGGATTTAGCTCATTAAGTTTAGATTTTATAGAAGAGGATATTGATGTAAGAAATTATTTTAGAGAAATTAAGGAATACGGTAAGGAATGTAGGTTTTTAAGTTGTTTGCATGATAAAGAACCTGATTGCAATGTAAAAAGATTGGTAGAAGAATCGATTATTAGCAAAGATAGATATGACAATTATATACAATTTTTAGAAGAAGTTAGAAATATTAGGAGGTACTAAAATCTATGGCAAGACTTGCACCGTCCTTATTATCTGCAGATTTTGCAGACCTTAAGGAGGAAATTAGAAAAATAGAAATTGGTGGCGCGGATTATTTACATTTAGATGTAATGGATGGTATATTTGTTCCAAACATAACTTTTGGGTTGCCAGTTATTAAGGCATTAAGAAAGGTTTCAAATCTAACCTTTGATGTTCATTTGATGATAGATAGACCAGAAAGATATATAAAGGATTTTGTGGATGCAGGGGCTGATATATTGACCGTACATGCAGAGGCAACTACTCATTTGCATAGAACTATACAAGCTATTAAATCCATGGGAATTAAGGCTGGAGTAGCTTTAAATCCTTCAACACCTTTAAATGTATTGGATTATGTTCTAAAGGATTTAGACTTAGTTCTTATAATGACTATAAATCCTGGATTTGGAGGTCAATCCTTTATTAAGGCAACGGAAGATAAAATTAGAACCTTTCGTAAGAAGATTGATGATAATAATTTAGATATTATATTAGAAATAGATGGTGGGGTTAATTTAGATAATGCGAAACATCTAAAGGAACTAGGAGTAGATTTACTCGTAGCAGGCTCTGCTGTATTTGGGGCAGAGGATATCGTAGCTCGAACTAAGAAATTTAAAGAAATCCTTGAATAATCATTTCTCATATGATAATATGAAAGTAACTTAATAATTTGTAATTGCACTAGGGGGGCGAAAGCTGAGAGTGGATTTTTTCCAGACCCTTATAACCTGAACTAGGTAATTCTAGCGGAGGGAAGTGTGTATTAGCGCAGTTTATAATACCCATTACCTTTCAGGTAATGGGTTTTTTTCTTTAGGAGGGGATTTTTTGAAGAAATGGAATATACAAATGCTTGTTGAGGGCGGAATTATGATAGCCTTAGCTGTGATATTAAATCAAATAAAGATTTATTCAGCACCCAGTGGGGGTAGTGTAACAGCAGGGAGTATGATACCTTTACTATTATTTGCAATTAAGTGGGGAGTAGGTCCTGGATTTGTAGTTGGTGCAAGTTATGGAATTTTAGATTTTATTTTAAAGCCATATTTTTATCATCCAATACAATTGATATTAGATTATCCACTTGCCTTTGGACTTTTAGGTCTAGCAGGTATTGGACATAGTGTTAAAGATAGTACCTTAAAGGAATATTTATTATTGATTTTGGGTATTACACTTGGAATAGGTGGAAGGATGTTATCTCATGTACTATCTGGAGTAGTATTTTTCGCAGAATATGCAGGAGATAAAAATCCATGGATTTACTCAATAGAGTATAATGCAACATATCTAATTCCTGAACTTATTATATCCATAACAGTATTAGTATTAATTTGGAAACCTTTAAAAAGGGTGATTAAAAGATAAAAGGAAGATGAAAATTGAAAGGGCTAATTATATCTAGTGGGAGTATTAGTGATTACAAATTATTAGAGGATTTGATAAAGTCCCATGACTTTATCCTTTGTGCAGATGGGGGTATTAGGCATCTTATGAAAGTCAATGCTATACCCCATTTGCTTATTGGAGATTTAGATTCAGTAAATGAAGATGGATTATATTATATTGAAAATAACAATATAGAAGTAATTAAATATCCTGTGATGAAGGATGAGACGGATACGGAGTTAGCAGTTGACTATTTGATGGATCAAGGATTTGGTGAAATCACTCTTATTGGTGTAACTGGAAGTAGAATGGATCATACCTTATCAAATATACTAATGCTTAAGAAATTGAATGATAAAGGTATAAAAGGAAAGTTAGTAGATGGAAACAATACTATATATTATATTGATAGTGACTTAGTATTAAAAAAGAAAGAAGGATATTATACATCCATTATTCCAACTAGTAACGATGGAGCCATTGTTACCCTAGAAGGTTTTTTATATCCATTAAACAATCATCTTATCGAATTTGGCTCAACCCTCGGAGTAAGCAATCAAATTATCAGTGATTATGGTAATATAAAAATAATAAAGGGTGAATGTTTAATTATTACTTCAAGGGATTAAATTTTTTGTAACAAAAACCCCAACACTGAATAGAATAGTAACAAGGAAAGAAATATCAGTGAACAGTTAACAACTAACAGTGAACAGCGAAAAGAAGTGAATAGTGAAAAAGCTAGTAGCTAATAACTATCGGTAGGGTAGAACCTTTGTCGGCAAAATCAGTATAATCACTGCTGGTGTCATCCTGAGACGGACAGTATAATCGCTGCCTTCGAAGGATCTCCTCTTTTTATTCATAATTCTTAACTCTTAGTTCTTAATTCTTAATTCTTAACTTTTAATTATCTTTTCAATTGTGAATTGTGCATTGTGAATTGTGAATTGTATTTTGGGGGAATATTTATGAAATTTTATATCTATCGAAATCTTGATAAAATAATAAAAATAATTGGGGCTCTATTTCTAATTATGGGTGTAATTATATTTATATATAGTTTAAGGCTTAGAATTTTTTTGTTTATAATTGCTCTGATTAATCTTGGTCTAGGGTATTTACTTATAAAAATAAAATAAGGCTCTCCATATATTTTAATGGAAGCCTTTTTTATGTCACAATTATCAAATTATAAAGCTCTCTCAACATAACCAGATCTTAAACATCTTGTACAAACATTTACTTTTTTAACAGACCCATTAACAACAGCTCTTACTGTTCTGATATTAGGTGACCAACTTCTTGAACTTTTCTTATTTGAGAAAGTAACTTTATTTCCAAATACTTTTCCTTTTCCACATACTTCACATACCTTTGCCACTACCAACACCTCCTTAGTCCAATCCTCATAATGTTACTTTTTTTCTTCTTAGATTAAGAACACATTATATTGTAACACATGACCATATAAAAAATCAATATAAATAAAATTTTAATCATCGATGCTAAAATCATATAATTAATGATGGGATTATTTATCAATTTATGGTAAAATAGTATTAATTTTAATATTAAAGAGTATTTATATGTTATCCTTATTTTTGCTATATTTGGGGATAGTAATTAGTTGAACTATTTATACTAATAATGTAAAATATAAAATAATGGTATATTTAATGAAGGAGGCGAAATTTATGCCAGCCAAAACTCATACTGATTTGGGTAATATAAATATTGATGACAATGTAATTGCTACTATTGCTGGAATTTCTGCAATGGAGAGTTATGGAATCGTAGGAATGGCTTCAAAGAATGCAACTGATGGATTGTTTGAATTATTAAAAATGGATAATCTGGCAAAGGGCATTAAGGTTTATACTAAAGAAGATGCTATTATAATAGACTTACATGTAATTTTAGAATACGGAGTAAAGATATCTGTTGTTGCAGAAAATATCATTGACAGGGTGAAATTTAGTGTAGAAAAACAAACAGGATTGAAAGTAGAAAAAATAAATGTACATGTACAAGGAATAAGAGTCGAAAAGTAATTTAGGGAGGTCACTTAACTTGAAAATAGAATTTATAGATGGGGTATTGCTAAAAAAAGCCCTAAGTGGCGCAGCTAAACTCCTTGAGCAAAATAAAGAGGAGGTAAACTCCTTAAATGTTTTTCCTGTTCCTGATGGAGATACAGGTACAAATATGTTATTAACAGTTAAATCAGCTATAAAACAAGGGCTAAGCATTGAGGATAATGATACCTATAAAATAGCTTTGGCTACTAGCCAAGGCTCTTTAATGGGTGCTCGTGGTAACTCTGGAGTTATTTTATCACAGCTTTTTAGAGGGTTTGCCAATGGTTTAAAGTCCAGTGATAACATTGATATAAAGACTTTGGCAAATGCTCTAAAACAAGCATCTGATACAGCTTATAAAGCTGTTATGAAACCTACAGAAGGGACCATATTGACTGTTGCTAGAGAGTGTGGAGAATTTGCTATGTCCATTTCTAAAGAAGAAAAGGATTTAGTCAATTTTATGGAAAGGGTAATTGAACATGGGAACAATACATTGGAGAGAACTCCTGAAATGCTTCCTGTTCTAAAACAAGCAGGTGTAGTAGATGCTGGTGGTAAAGGTTTAATGTATCTTTTGATAGGTGCATACAATGCAATCACTGGTGTAGAAGAATATGTTGAAGAAGTCGTAGTAACTAAAAAAGAAATTGTACATCAGGATAGAGATCATATTGACACTGATGATATTAAATTTGGTTATTGTACTGAATTTATGATAAATACAAATTATGACGATATTGAAAAGTTTAGAAACGAACTTTCTATTCAAGGTGACTCATTGTTGGTGGTTGGAGGAGATGGAATTATCAAGGTTCATATCCATACTAACAATCCAGGAGTTGTTTTAGAAAAAGCACTTACTTTAGGGGAGCTAAAGGATATAAAAATTGACAATATGAGAATTCAACACAACGAAATTCTCTTGAAAGATGAACTTGCAAATTTAGAGAAGGATCCTAAAAAAACAAAGATTGATAAGAAATATTCATTTGTAGCAGTGTCAATTGGTGAAGGAATAGATGAGGTATTTAAAGGATTAAATGTTGATGCAATAGTACCTGGGGGTCAAACCATGAATCCAAGTACTGAGGATATATTAAAGGCATTGGAAAAGACAACTGGAGAAAATGTAATCATATTACCAAACAACGGAAATATAGTTCTAGCTGCTGAGCAAACAAAAGCAATAAGCTCTAGAAACATATTTGTATTGCCTACTAAGACTATCCCACAAGGTATAGCGGCATTACTTTCCTTTAATGAGGAAGTTTCTATAGAAGATAATATGGAAAATATGTCTGAGGCTATGGAAAATGTACTTACAGGGCAAGTAACATATGCAGTAAGAGACACTGAATATAAGGACACAAAAATAAACAAAGATGATATAATTGGTCTTTCAAATGGAGATATTTTATCGACTGGAAATGATATAAATGAAGTATCTTTAAATTTAATTGAAAAAATGATTCATGATGATATAGGCATAATTACAATTTTCTATGGTAGTGATATTGATGAAGATAAGGCAAATGAATTATCTAAACTTTTAGAAGATAGATATGAAGATATAGATATTGAGGTAGTATTTGGTGGGCAGCCATTATATTATTATATATTTTCCATAGAATAAAACCCTACCCTTGGTAGGGTTTTATTTGAATAGTGGAGGTAACTATGGATAATTTAAATTTAAATGTACAATATGTTAAAGGGGTAGGGCCAAAGAGAGCATATAGGCTTAGAAAATTAAATATCAATACGATAAAGGATTTAATATACTTTATTCCAAGGGATTACGATGATAGGAGCAATTTTAAACTACTAAGGGATGTGGCAAATGGCGAGAAAATAAGTCTTGAAGTTGAAGTATGCGGAAACCCAAGTCTAAGAAGAATAAGAAGGAATTTATCGATTTTAAAAATACCAGTAAGAGATAGTAGCGGATATGGCACTTTGACTTTTTTCAATCAGGATTTTCTTAAGGATAAATTTAAAATCGGAGAAAAATATATAGTAAATGGAAAAGTAAGTAAAAACCATATAGAAACTCAAATTACAAGTCCAATATATGAAAAAGAGGGAGAAAGCAAAAAAACTGGTAAGATTATTCCCATATATAATCTAACCAGTGGTTTAACAAACAATGAATTATTAAAGATTATACATAATGTTTTAAAAGAAAACTTAATATATGTTGAAGAAAGTCTACCAATATACTTGTTAGAAAAATATAATCTTATGGGAATACAAGATGCATTATCAACTATGCACTTTCCTGAGAATAAAAGCAAAATATCCATAGCAAGAAAGAGACTTGCATATGAAGAGTTATTAACTTTACAATTGGGTTTATTAATGATTAAAAATAAAACATACAACAACATATATGGAATCAAATTTCCACCAAAGGATGAGGTATTTGAGTATTTGAATGACTTACCATTTAGGCTTACTAATGCCCAAATTAGAGTTATAAACGAGATTGTTGCGGATATGGAAAGTGACAAACAGATGAATAGGCTTGTGCAAGGGGATGTAGGCTCTGGTAAGACCATTGTAGGTATTATTGCAATGTATAAAGCGGTTCTTTCAGGATACCAAGCTGCTATGATGGCACCAACAGAGATACTAGCTTCTCAACACTATGAGTCAATATCCAAGTTTTTATCAGCCTATGGCATCAATTGTGAGCTTCTAGTAGGCAGCCTGTCTAAGAAAAGAAAAGATGAAATACTTCAAGATCTTAAAACTGGTAAAATTGATATATTGGTTGGCACTCATGCTTTAATACAAGAAAATGTTGAGTTTCAAAGGTTAGGATTAGTAATTACTGACGAGCAGCATAGATTTGGCGTTAAGCAAAGAGCTAGTTTAAGTGAAAAGGGCACAAACCCAGATATAATAGTAATGACAGCAACACCTATTCCAAGAACCCTTGCTTTGATATTATATGGTGATTTGGATATATCTATAATTGATGAACTACCCCCTGGAAGAAAAGAAATTGAAACCTATGCTGTAGGAATACATATGAAAGATAGAATATATAAATTTGTAGAAAAACAACTCCAAGAGGGCAGACAAGCTTATATAGTATGTCCTCTAATTGAAGAATCTGAAACATTAACAATAAATGCCGCAGAAGAGCTATATAAGGAATTAAAAGAAGATGTATTTTTCAATTTTAAAGTAGGGCTTTTACATGGAAAAATGTCTTCAAAAGAAAAAGATGAAATAATGGAAGATTTTAAAGATAATAGGCTCAATATATTGGTTTCAACTACTGTTATAGAGGTGGGAGTAAATGTTCCAAATGCGAATATTATGGTAATTTTTAATGCTGAAAGGTTTGGGCTTGCACAATTACACCAATTAAGGGGAAGAGTAGGCAGAGGAGAGCACCAATCTTACTGTATACTTATCAATGAAAGTTCAAATCCTATATCTAGAGAGAGAATGAGAATCATGCAAGATTCTACTGATGGATTTAAAATTTCAGAAAAGGATTTAGAATTACGAGGACCAGGTGAATTCTTTGGAACTAGACAACATGGTCTACCAGAATTGAAAGTGGCAAATCTGTTTTCAGATATTAATATACTGAAAGTAGCTCAAAAGGATGCAATTGAAATAATTGAATATGATCCAAATCTTGTTAAACCCGAACATAGAGGATTAAGAAATAGGATAATGGAACTATTTAGGGACAATGAGGAAAACAGTGAACTGTGAATTTGTAAATAATACATTTAATTAAATTGTAAAATATGATAAAATGTTTTTAAAATAAGGAAGGATAGGTAAATTGAGGGTTATATCAGGAGATAAAAAAGGACATAGACTAAAGGCGCCAAAGGGCATGGATGTAAGACCAACTGAAGATAAAATTAAGGAATCTATATTTAACATTATTAGACCTTTGAAAATTGAATCTATAGTACTGGATTTATTCGCTGGTTCTGGTTCTATAGGTATTGAATTTTTAAGCAGGGGGGCTAAAAAAGCATATTTTGTAGATGCATCACAAAAGAGCATTGAGGTTATAAAGGAAAATATAAATCATACAAAATTAGAAGAAAAGGCCATTGTATTGAAAATAGATGCATATAGAGCACTTGACAAGTTTTCACGAGATAATCTAAAATTTGATTATATATATCTTGATCCACCTTTTAGGCATACTGAGTTATTGTATAAGGTTGTTAGTTCTATTGATAAATATGATTTACTTCAAAGCAATGGGATCTTATTAATTGAGCATGAAAAAGAATTAAACCTAGAAGAAAATATTAACAATCTTAATAAATATGATTTTAGAAATTATGGAAGCAAATCAATATCATTTTATAAAAAACATGAGGTGTAGATATGAATGTAATTTATCCAGGTAGTTTTGACCCTATTACATATGGTCATTTAGATATTATAGAAAGATGTTCATCAAAATTTGAAAAAGTAATCGTAGGTGTGTTGAATAATTCTTCGAAAAAAGGGATATTTACAACTGATGAGCGCGTTGAATTAATTAAAGATGTTACTAAAAAGTTTCCAAATGTAGAAGTCAGCTCTTTCTCTGGACTACTGACAGAATTTGCAAAAGAAAAAGGTTGCCATAATATCGTTAGAGGTCTAAGGGCAGTATCTGATTTCGAATACGAAATGCAAATGGCATTGGTCAATAGAAAGTTATATCCAGAATTAGAAACATATTTTATGGTTTCTAGTAGTAAATATTCATTTTTAAGCTCAAGTATTGTAAAGGAAATTGCAATGCTTGAAGGGAACATATCTTGTTTTGTACCCAAGGTTGTTGAAGAGAAGTTAGTAAATAAATTAAAGGGGGAACTGTAATGGATCTTTTAAATCTAATTGACGAAATTGAAGATATAGTTGAGGCTGGGACAAGCGTTCTTTTCACAAACAGGGTTATGGTGGATAAAGAAGAACTTTTAGAAATCATAAAAGAAATTAGAATAAAATTACCAGATGAGATTAAACAAGCTGCATGGATAAAAGATGAAAGACAAAGAATTCTAGCTGAGGCTCAAAAAGATGCAGATACTTTGCTAAATGAAGCTGAATATAAATTAGAAGAACTAGTTGACCAACAAGAAATAATCAAAAAGGCAAATGCTAGGGCGGAAGAAATCATAGCTAGAGCTAAAAGCAACGCTAAAGAGATTAGAATTGGAGCAATGGAATATGCTGATAACTTATTATTAGAAACACAAGAAAATTTAAAAGAAGTTATAAAATTACTTAATGATAATAGAAAAGAACTTAGGGGTATGGATTAATTCCGCTATTTTAGTGAATAGTTAATAGTGAATAGTGAACAACAAAACACCAAAGGTATCATTCCGAAATCGAGGGATTTCCTCTTTTAAGACCTTAAAGTACTGCTTGTGTCATTCTGAACGTAGTGAAGAATCCCATAGAACTATGATTATCTGAAAAATAGGGATTTTTTCGTTGCACTCAGAATGACAGCATACCTTTTCATTGTCCCTTTTAATTCTTGATCCTTAATTGATTAATTAGCATAGATAATATAAAAATAAATATCAATAATGTAATAGTAATCTTAGTTGAGTTGATTAACAATGAGAGCCAATGATTAAAGTCAGTTGGTATGGTAAAAGGAGAAGTATTAAAAGTTGTAGATAATACGCCTTTATATTTAATTAGATAAAGTAAATAAGTATAAACACTAGCTAAAATACCATGAAAAAATTTTGATACAAGATATATTTTTGAACTTATATCTGTATTACTTATAAAGCTTAATGCCTGACTATGGATAGAAAGGCCGCCCCATCCTATTAGAAAGTTTAATATAAGTATTTTATTGATTAATTTTATATTTAAACTAGAAATTATATTACACCCGTTTGTTAGTTCTATTATTCCTGCAGTAATTCCCTTAAGTACTTCTATATCAATAAATGAAATTTTAGATATAACCCTCAACAATGAGATGAAAAAATATGATTCAAGTAAAACATCGATTATAACGCTATAAATAATTACAAATCCACCTATCATAAGCATTGAATCCATACTATCCTTTATACACGTGGATATTATAGACCCTATGGAATTATCCTTCTTTAGAGGACTAAGCAACTTCTTCTCACTATTTGATCTATCATCTTTTCTGTAAAATCTGAAAATGATTCCAATTGTAAGAGCACCTAGATAATGAGGTATCAAAATTAATGGACTTAGTTCTGGATAATTTAACATTCCAATTAGAACAGTTCCCAATAAGAATAAGGGTCCAGATGTGGAAGAAAAGCTTATAAGCCTATCAGCTTCAATTTTTGTAATAAGCTTATTTTGTCTTAAATTTGAGGTGAGTTTAGCTCCGACCGGGTATCCAGACATCATACTTATGGAAAATGGGAAAATACCGATACCAGGGACGTTAAACAAGGGTTTCATCAAGGGTTCTAAGAGCCTTCCAAAGATATCTATAAATCCAAGGGAAATAAGCAAATTGGATATTATAAGAAAAGGCAAAAGAGAAGGTAATAAGAGATTAACCCATATATTTAATCCTTCTTTTGCACTCATTATACTCATTCCAGGATATCTAAAAATTTGAATCATCATTAAAAATAATAGGCTTATAAATATATATTTTAACTTAAATGATTTCTCTTTTTTCAAAAAAATCCCTCCTCCTGTATAATTTATATATATGTAAGGAGGGATAATATTATTTTACCTTTATATAAGGAGATGTTAAATAATCCATATTAACTAAGGGTTTTTCTAAATGTAACCCTAGAAAAAATAAATTAGTCGAATTTTCCTCGAATCTTAACATTTTTTTGATACTTTCGTCTTCAATATATTTAGAATCTGCAAACTTTGTTATTATTGGGATATGGGAAGTTTCCTTGATTCTATTTAACAATTCCAATCCCTTATTGTTGCTTCCTAGAACTCTAACATACGATGGAGATTTACTATAGATATCTTTGATTGTATCTCCATATAGCCTATTTAAAAGCTGTATAAAGATTCTTTGAATTCTTGTCTTAGGGTATCTTCTCGTTTGTACATTATTGATTATTTCATTTATATCATTTGATCTTTGACCTTTATCCAATATTCTATTTTCAAGTCCATTTTCCATATCCATAATTTGCATTAATTCTTCTTTGGTTGAAATTCTTAATAGATATTGAAATATTTCATTATAATTTTCTAAATAATTAAAGCTTTTATATTTATTATAGAAATCTTTTAATTCAATATAGGTTTCAAATGGAATATATTCTTTTATTGATTCTAATCCATCATTTTGAATTTTTTTTCTTATACCAGTTGCGGAGGCAATAGGAGTAGTAATAGTTTCATCTTTATAATCATTACCTTGTCTTTTAATTGCAATAGGTTTTATAGAAGAATTTAATTTTTGCAAGGCTTTAATATATTCAATACCAAGGATATTGTTAGATTGTTTTAGTATGTCACCATAAGACTTGCTATCATTATCATGTTTAAAATAATCTTTCAATGCTAAACTTCTAGCTTCTGAAAAAGATTGGCCTTGAGTTATATATTTTTTCAAATTCTCCTTATAAAAGTCTGGTTCTTTATTTAAAACAGAAGCTATTTTTTCTAATGGTTCCATTTCACCTAATTCACTACCAAATCCTAAGAAGTCAACAATTCCTAAAGAATTAAGTATATTAACTCCACCATAGGCAAACAACTCCGCACTTTGAATTGAATAAATAAAGGGAAGTTCGATTATTAAATCAACTCCATTTTCAACTGCTATTTTTGCTTTTGTCCATTTATCAATTAATGAAGGTTCACCTCTTTGTACAAAAGAGCTACTCATTATTGCTATACTATGGGTTGATTTAGTAATCTTTTTAGATTCCTCAAGATGAAATTTATGCCCATAATGAAAAGGATTATATTCAGTGATAAAACCTACAACTTTCATAATTTCCTCCAAAAGTAAGATACTAGTATTATAACACTAAAAACAGTGAATAGTGAATAGTCAATCACTTAAAACCGTAGGTGTCATCTCGACCGTAGTGGAGAGATCTCCAGTTTTAAAAGAGGAGATCCTTCGCGGGCAGTACTTAAGGGATGAACTCAGGATGACTAAGCAGTGAATTAGGGTTTTCAATTGTAAACTGTGAATTGTGAACTGTGAATTTAATTATATAATATAATCTGTTGATTTTTTAACATAAATATTATACTATAAGTTATAGTTAAAGATAAAGATACAGGAGGAATGATGATGAACATATTAGTAATAAACTGTGGTAGTTCTTCATTGAAATATCAATTAATAGATATGAGTGAAGAAACAGTTCTTGCAAAAGGTTTGGTTGAGAGAATTGGAATAGAAGGCTCAAAGATTAAACACGATACTACTGGTAAGGAAAGAGTTATCATTGAAGAGCCTATGAAAGACCACAAAAGAGCATTAGAATTAGTACTTAATGCAATAGTCGATAAAGACTATGGTGCAATTTCATCAATGGATGAAATAGGTGCAGTAGGACATAGAGTTGTACATGGAGGAGAAGACTTTGCTGACTCTGCATTGATCACAGATGCAGTAATGGAAGCTTTAAGAAGAAGTATAGAGTTAGCTCCATTGCACAACCCACCAAATATTATGGGAATTGAAGCATGTCAAGAGTTAATGCCTAATACACCAATGGTAGGAGTTTTTGATACTGCCTTCCATCAAACTATACCGGCTGAAAACTATATTTATCCAATACCATATGAGTATTATGAGAAATATAAAATTAGAAGATATGGCTTCCACGGAACATCACACAAGTATGTATCTCTAAGAGCTGCTGAAATCCTAGGTAGAGATATTAAAGATTTAAATATTGTAACATGCCACTTAGGAAATGGATCAAGTGTTGCTGCTATTCAAGGTGGAAAATCAATTGATACATCAATGGGCTTTACTCCACTAGAAGGTTTAGCAATGGGAACTAGATCAGGAGATATTGACCCAGCTATCATTCCATTTATTATGGATAAGGAAGGTAAAACCTTCACAGAAGTAAATGATATGTTAAATAAAAAATCTGGAGTTTTGGGAATATCCGGAATTAGTAGCGATTTTAGAGATTTAGAAGAAGCTGCAGAAGCTGGAAACGAAAGAGCAAAATTAGCCTTAGATATATTCTGCAATAGAGTTACAAAATATATAGCAGCTTATGCTGCACAAATGTGTGCTATAGATGTGTTGATATTTACTGCTGGTATTGGTGAAAATTCACCTTATGTGCGTGAAAAAGTATGTGAAGGATTAGAGTGCTTAGGCTTGAGAATAGACCCTGCTTTAAACGATGTTAGAGGAAAAGAGGCACTACTTACAAGAAATATCGTTGGTCCTACTATTCTAGTTATACCTACAAATGAAGAATTAATGATTGCAAGGGATACATTAAATATAGTTAGCAATAGATAATTCTTGACAAAACCGAACCTCCTTTATATAATAATGTTTGTTAGTTTATGAGGTGAAATAAATGATTTTTGATGTATCAAGTTTTCTAAATGGGGATGAAATTGTTTTAAACATCGAAGGAGAGCTTGAAAATAAAGACATAGGTAGTAACTTAGGTAGTGAGTTCAATATTATTGGACCCATTAAATTTAAAGGAAAAATTTTCAAGGTTAATGTTGAACGTCTTATTCATCTAAATATTTTTTATAAATATGAGAGTAAATGTGATAGATGTCTCCAACCAACTACTAAGGAAATTAAGACTTCATTAGAAGCAAAACTTGAAGACTACAACGGGAAATATAATGATGAAGACGAAGAATTAGATGAAATAATTTATCATGATAATGGTCTTTTAGACCTTGAGGATCATATTTATAGTCAAGTTATTAGTTCCTTCCCTATGAAATCCCTTTGTGATAAAGATTGTAAGGGATTGTGCCCTAAATGCGGGGCAAATTTAAACACCGAATCTTGTGATTGTACACATGAGGAAATAGATCCAAGATTGGAAAAGCTAAAAGATTTTTTTAAGAATTAAGGAGGTGTTTTTAATGGCAGTACCAAAACGTAAAACTTCAAAGACTAGAAGAGATAAAAGACGTGCCTCTTCATATAGACTAAATAAGGCTACTGTTGTAGAATGTCCACAATGTCATGAGCCAAAGCAACCTCATAGAATTTGTAGAAACTGTGGCTATTATAAAAACAGAGAAGTTATTGTAGTTGAGTAATTAAAAGGATAGTGATTAAAACTCACTATCTTTTTTGTTTTTTGTATTTTTAATTTAAGTTATTGATTTTTTAACAATTGTCATATATATTAAATATCAGTAGCCTACACATGAACAGGGGGTCTTGAAAATGAAAATAATTGTTGATGGTATGGGAGGAGATAATGCTCCAGTTGAAATTGTTAAGGGTGTAGTAGATGCTGTTAATGATTTTAATATCGATGTAATTCTAGTAGGTAAGGAAGATGTATTAAAACAAGAATTATCTAAGTATAAATATCCTGAAGGGAAAATTGAAATACTAAATGCAAATGATGTAATTTCCAATGATGATGACCCAGCATTGGCCATTAGGAGAAATAAGGATAGTTCTTTGGTAGTAGGACTTAAAGCTTTAACCGAAGGCAAGGGTGAGGGATTTATATCAGCTGGCAGTACCGGTGCCCTATTGGCTGGTGGACTATTTATAGTAAAACGTATTGCAGGTATAGAGAGAGCAGCTCTAACTACAATATATCCGACAAGTAAAGGAATTTCATTGTTAGTTGATGCAGGTGCAAATGTAGATTGTAAACCAGAGTACTTAAAGCAATTTGGAGTTATGGGTTCAATTTATATGGAAAATGTTATGGGGAGGAATAATCCCAAGGTTGGACTAGTAAATATAGGTGTAGAAGAATCAAAGGGCAATCAACTGGCTAAGGAGTCATATGCTTTATTAAAAAGTTCTAATATTAATTTTATTGGGAATATAGAAGGAAGGGATATTCCAGTAGGTAAAGCTGACGTTATCGTAGCCGATGGGTTTGTCGGCAATGTAGTATTAAAGCTTACAGAAGGAATGGCTATTTCTATATTTGATTTATTAAAGCTCGCATTTTTTGAAAATACTAAGTCTAAAATAGGCGCCTTTTTATTGAAGCCTCAACTTAAAAACATGAAGAAGAAAATGGACTATAGGGAATATGGAGGAGCACCTTTATTGGGTACAAAACAGCCTATTGTAAAGGCTCATGGTAGTTCTGATGCACTTGCTATTAGAAATGGTATAAAGCAACTTATGAATTTTATTGAAAAAGATATAATAAAAATAATTGAAGAAAATATGAATTTAGAAAGTTTACGTTAAAAGGAGGATTTTTTTATGATTAAAGACAAAGTTATTGAACTAATTGCAACACAATTTAATTTGGATGAAGGTGATGTGGATTTAGATACTTCATTTAAGGATGATTTAAATGCTGATTCTCTTGATTTAGTTGAATTAATAATGGCATTAGAGGACGAATTTAATTTAGAAATAGAGGATGAGGATGTTGATTCAATTAAAACAGTAGGAGATGCAATTGATTATATAAAGGAATTACTAGGAGAAGAGTAAGGGATGGTTTCCATGCCATCCCTCCCAAAACATTGGAGGAATTCTAATGAAAGATGATAATTATGATGAAATGAGTTTAGATATTTTGCAAAAAAATTTAAATTATAGATTTGAAGATATAGATTTATTAAAAACTGCACTTACACATAGTTCCTATGCCAATGAACATAGGATGCATGAAAGCCAATGCAATGAGAGATTAGAGTTTCTAGGTGACGCTGTGCTCAATTTACTTGTAAGTCAATATCTATATAAGAAGTACCCATTCTACCCAGAAGGGGAGCTAACTAAAATCAGAGCGAAGGTAGTATGTGAACCTTCTTTAGCTCTTGCAGCTAGGAAGATAGATTTAGGCAAATTCCTTTATCTAGGAAAAGGTGAGGAGGCTACTGGTGGTAGGGAAAGAGAATCAATATTAGCTGACGCTAGTGAAGCCATTACGGGTGCTATTTATATGGATAGTGACTTCAAAACTGTAACAGATTTACTTTTAAACAAATTTGAAACTGATATAGTTGCTGCAGTTGCAAAGGGAGATTTATTTATTGACTATAAAACAGAATTGCAGGAAAAACTTCAAAAAGTTACTAGAGCTAAAATTGAATATATAGTTACAAAAGAAGAAGGTCCTGATCACAACAAATTATTTTATATGGACGTTTGTATCAATAAAGAGGCTATAGGCTCTGGTATTGGTAGAAATAAAAAGGAAGCTGAGCAAATGGCAGCAAAGGAAGCTTTAATTTTGATGGGAGAGGACTATGACTAGACATTATATTGTTCCTATTTTTGTTCCGCATTTTGGTTGTCCACATGATTGTATATTTTGTAATCAGAAAAAGATTACAGGATTAACAACAAATGTTAAACCAGAAGATGTTGAAAACATTATAAATGAATACTTAGGGTATTTTAGAAAGGATTCATACATTGAGGTTGCCTTTTACGGTGGAAGCTTTACAGCAATTGACATGGATACACAAAGTGCACTTTTGGAGATTCCATACAGATACAAAACTAAAGGGATAATAGATGCCATAAGAATGTCTACAAGACCAGATGCCATAGATAATAGTATATTAGAAAATCTTAAGAAATATAACGTTGATACCATTGAATTAGGTGTACAATCATTAGATGAAACTGTACTTGATAAAAGTGAAAGGGGACATACTGCTCAGGATGTATATGAAGCATCTGAACTTATTAAATCATATGGATTTAATCTAGGTTTACAAATGATGTTAGGTCTCCCAGAGGATAGTTTTGTAAAATCATTATATACTTGCAGAGAGTTTATTAAATTGAATCCTTACAATGTAAGGATTTATCCAACACTGGTAATCAAAGGTACATTTCTTGAAAAACAATATTTACAAGGTAAATATAAGCCACTTAGCTTACAAGAAGCAGTAGATCAATCTAGTATTTTATTGATGCTATTCTATATTAATGATATCAACGTAATCAGGGTTGGTTTGCAGCCTACTGAAAATATTCAAATGGGGAAAGATGTAGTAGCAGGTCCATTTCATCCTTCTTTCAGACAGCTTGTGGAGTCCAATATTTATAGGGCTTTATTAGATTTTTACTTTTCAAAACAAGACTTAGAAACTGAAAACAAGGAATTGATACTGGAGGTAAATCAAAGGACAATTTCCCTTCTTGTAGGGCAAAAATCATCTAATACAATCTATCTAAAAGAAAGATATGGGTTTATAAATATAAGAATATATGGAAATGATTATAATTCCAATGAAATTGTAATTAAAATTGACGATTTTTATGATAAAATAAATATAAAATCTCTAATGAAATCATATTTGATGCAAAATTCATTAGTCTAATAGGTTTCCGAAGGTTTTGGAAACCTTTAATTTTAAATGGGGTGTGTGCGACTTGTATTTAAAAAAGATATATATACAAGGTTTTAAATCCTTTGCGGATAAAACGGAGATTGAATTTAAAGATGAAATAACTGCTATTGTAGGTCCAAATGGTAGTGGTAAAAGCAATATTTCTGATGCTATTAGATGGGTACTTGGCGAGCAAAGCGTAAAAAGTCTTAGAGGAAATAAGATGGAAGACGTAATATTTTCAGGTACTGACAAAAGAAGAGCGTTAGGTTTTGCTGAAGTGACCATAACCTTCGATAATAAGGATGGGTCTATCCCTATAGATTATACTGAGGTTGAGGTTACAAGAAGAATGTTTAGATCTGGTGAAAGTGAATACTACATCAACAAAAATTCCTGTAGATTAAAGGATATTAGAGAACTATTTATGGATACTGGAGTTGGTAAAGATGGTTATTCAATTATTGGACAAGGTAGGATAGATGAAATATTGTCAAATAGACCTGAGGATAGGAGAAGTATATTTGAAGAAGCAGCAGGTATTGTAAAATACAAGACTAAAAAAGAAGAAGCTGAAAGACGGTTAGATAGAACAGATAATAATCTTGTAAGGATTAAGGATCTGCTTCATGAGGTTTCAAATCAGAAAGACATACTGGAAAATGAATCTGAAAAGGCATTACAATTTACAAAATTATATTCCAGACTAAAGGACCTTGAAATCAATATTTTTATCAGAGACTATAAAAAACTAAACAAACAAATTGAAGATATTAATCAGGAAAAAGAAAAAATAGATGAAGATGTAAAACTACTTGAAGATGAAAAGAATATTATTGATGAAAAATACAATAAATTAAAAGATAATATACAGAGTATTGAATTGGAGATTGAAGAATCCAGAAGTATTAAATTTGATGCTGTACAAGTTTTTGAAAACAATAGAAATAAAATATCTTTATTAAATGAAAAGGAAAAATATTTGACGGTGGATTTAGAAAGACTTAATGATGAAAAAGAAAAACATATTGAGTCTTTAGAAAAACTACATAAATCAAAGGATGATTTGAATTTAGAATTAGAAACGATACAAAAAGATTTAAACTTACTTAATATAGAATATGAAAATAATAAAGAGGAATTGGACAGGATAAATAATTATTTATTGGATATTGAAAGAAACTTAAATCTAGATAAGGATGAAATAATAAATCTTTATAATAAACTTTCAGATAAAAAGAGTGAAATCAACTCAATAAAATCCTTTAAAGAAAATATTGATAAGAGGGTCAGTCAATTAAATAAGGAAATCGAAAATATAAATATAAGTATTTTAGATTTGCAGAATAAATATGACGAATTAGTTAATTATGGAAATGAATTAATGGGAACATTAGAAAATAAGAGAAATATTTTAAAAGAACTAAATGAAAAGAAAAAATCTATACAGGATAAAGACAATATTATTAATGATGAAATCAAAAAAAACCAGATAAAACTGCATGGACTTACTTCAAACTACAATCTATATAAAAATATGGAAGAAGGATATGATGGATATTATAAAAGTGTAAAAGGGTTGCTCCAAGGGGCAAAGCGGGATTCTAATCTTAGTAAAGGATTAATTGGAGTAGTAGCTGAACTTTTCACTGTTGATATAGAATATGAACGTGCTATTGATGTTTCATTAGGCTCTAGTGTCCAACATATAGTTGTTAACGATGAAAATGATGCAAAAAAAATGGTAGAATACCTTAAAAAGCAAAGATTAGGTAGGGCTACTTTTCTACCCATGAATATTATTAAAGGTAAAACTTTAAATATTAATCCAAAGGATAAAATTGATTTTAATATATTGGGACTTGCTAGTGAGCTTATTACTTATGATAAAAAGTATCAAAATATCTTTGAAAACTTATTGGGTAGAACTATAGTTGTGCGAGATATTGATAGTGGAATTAGACTTGCTAATAATTATGACCACAACTACAGAATTGTCACTTTAGAAGGTGAGGTATTAAATATAGGTGGCTCTATTACTGGAGGTAGTTCTGGAAACAATTCTATTAGTATTATTAGTAGGAGAAATAAAATAAGTAGTTTAAAAGATGAAATTCATAAAAGTGAACTATATATAGATGAATTGATAAAAGATAAATCTAAATTGGATGAAGAACTTTACAAAATCACTATTTCTCTAACTCAATTGGAGTCCAGCATAAAAGATATGGAAATGGAGTTAATAAGCAATACTAATAATAAAGATAATTGTTTAAGTGAAAAAGATAAATTGAAATTAGATATAGAAAGACGAGAAAAGGAGATTGAATCCCTTTTAAATGAAAATAAGGACTTTGAAAACAATTTGAGTCTATTAAAACTAGATACAATAATTTATGAAGAAAATATTGAAGAAATGAAAGAAAAGATAAATATCAATTCATGTGATTATCAAGAGAAAAAACTTTCAAAAGATGAGTTTGAAAGAAAGGTTACAGACTTGAGGATTAAAATAAATTCATTAGAAAATCATTATCAAAACACCAATAATTCAATACTCAATTTTGATTCCAATAGGCTTGAAATAGAAAATTTAATTAAACAAAAAGAAGAATTAATTTTGGCTATCAATGGAGAATTAATAAACCTAAATAGTAACAGACTAAGTCTTGAAGAGGAAATAAAAATTCAAGAAAAGGATGAGGAATTAGCTTCAATTAAATTAAATGAACTACTAAAGAAGAAGGATAATTTTATGAAGACCTTCTATGATGAACAAGATAGGTTGAAAATCCTTAACAATAAACTTTCTGAAATAGAAAGGATAAAAAACAATCTGGATGTTAAACTTGCAAGGTATGAAATTCAACTTGAAAATGGAAAGAATAAGATTTATGATGACTATGGAGTTACAATTGATGAGAGTATGAAGTATGAAACGGAAATTAAAAGTATTCAAAATGCTCAAGAAGAAGTTAAAGATTTAAAATCTGAAATAAAGGATTTAGGAAATGTAAATATAGGTGCAATAGAAGATTTCAAAAATATTAAAGAAAGATTTGAATTTTTAACAAAACAACAGGCTGATTTAATAGATGCTAAGGGAAATCTTCTTGAAGTTATTAAAGATATGGAAAAGAAAATGAGGAGTAGATTTTTAGCTACATTCCAAGAAATAAATGAAAACTTCTCAGAAACATTTTCAATTCTATTTAATGGCGGTAAAGCTTATCTAGAAATAGAGGAAGGTGATGATATTTTAAATGTAGGAATAAATATCAAAGCGCAACCTCCAGGAAAGAAACTACAAAACTTAACCCTATTATCAGGAGGAGAAAAGTCTCTTACAGCTGTTGCATTATTATTTGCTATACTTAAAGCTAAGCCTGCTCCTTTCTGTATACTTGATGAGATTGATGCAGCTCTTGATGAGGCTAATATCAATAGATATACTAGTTATTTAAAGGATTTTAATGATTCAACTCAATTTGTATTGATAACCCATAGAAAGACTACCATGGAAATTGCTGATGTTTTATACGGGGTTACTATGGAAGAAGAAGGAGTAAGTAAATTGGTATCAGTAGAACTTAAAGATAAAATAAACAATATGGCTAGTTAGGGGGAAGAAGATGTTTAATTGGTTTAAGAAAAAGAAAAAAGAAAAAGAAGAAAAGCTGGAAAAAGAATTTTTGGAAGTAGAAGAAGATATGAAAGAAGAGGCTCTTGAAGAGCATGAAGAGGTTATAGAAGAAGTTGAGGATGTTCTTACTGAAGAAATTGAAGAGTCAGTGGAAGAACCGGAAGGAAAAGAAGAGTTAATTGAAGAAGAGCATATTGAAGATATTGAGGAAGTAATTGTGCCCTCAGAAATTGAACAAGAAATAGTTAATGAAGTAGAAATAACGCCTGAAGCAATAGAAGAAGAAATAGTTGAAGAACCTAAGAAAGAAAAGAAGCTAAGCTTCTTTGAAAAGTTAAAAAATGGGCTTACTAAAACACGGGACGATATGTCAAACAAAATAGAGGATATCCTTAACTCCTATAAGAAAGTAGACGATGAACTGTTTGATGATTTAGAAGAGGTTTTAATTACAGCTGATGTTGGTGTTAGCACTACTATGGAACTTACAGATAGATTAAAATCCAGAGTAAAATTGGAAAAGGTTAATGATCCAATGGAAGTTAAGGAGCTACTAAAGGATGAAATCAAGAAACTAATGAAAGAATCAGTTGATGACAATGTTCTTTCAATTGAGCCTACACCAGCGGTGATTTTAGTAGTTGGTGTTAATGGGGTAGGAAAGACCACAACAATAGGAAAGCTGTCACATAGCTTTAAAAAAGAAGGTAAAAAGGTTCTTATAGCTGCTGGTGATACCTTCAGAGCAGCTGCTATTGAACAATTAGAGGAATGGAGCAAAAGATCCAAGGTAGAATTTGTAGCACATAGTGAAGGTGCAGACCCCGCTGCAGTTATATATGATGGAATTCAGGCGGCAAAGGCAAGAAAGTCAGATGTATTAATCTGTGATACAGCTGGAAGATTACACAACAAATCAAATCTTATGAATGAGTTAAATAAAATATTTAGAGTAGTAGATAGAGAATATGGAAATGCGACAAAAGAAGTTTTATTAGTTCTAGACGCAACAACAGGCCAAAATGCTATTAATCAAGCTAAGGTATTTAAAGAAGTAGCAAATATTACAGGAGTTGCTTTAACCAAGCTTGATGGAACAGCTAAAGGTGGAGTTATCATAGCCCTTCAAGCAGAATTAGGACTCCCTGTTAAGCTTGTTGGAGTTGGAGAAGGCATCGAAGACCTACAACCATTTATAGTAGACGATTTCGTAGAAGCAATATTTGATTAACAATAATATTATTACATCCAAGGGAACGGAATATATGTCGTTCCCCATTTTGTATGGACAACCATATGTTGCGATGAATGTGGCTAATAATTATTGCTATACAGAAAAGATTATAGATAATTGATTCTATTATGAGGCTGGATTTTAATTTAGGAGGAGAGTAGTCTATATGAAAAAAATGTTATTTGACGTAATTGAAGCAATTTTATTCATAGTGATAATATCATTTATAATTAAAATTCTGGATAATTTTAATATTGATATAAATGGGATTTTTGTTGTCGCAGTTTTTCTTATAGTTTGGCTTATAGCTAAAATGACATTAATTAAATATTTAAAAAATAGGGGAAATAGATAGTTCCATAACATTTAGAGGTATTAAAATGATTTGTGAAGAGGTTAGCTATAGAGTGATAGTTGGATATGATGGAGCAGGGGTGATATCAATGAAAAAAAAGACAGGGATTAAAATTGATATGAAAAAGAGAGAAGATATGATAAGTTCTATAAAAAGTTATTTTCTTGATGAAAGAGAGGAGGACTTAGGTGATTTGGCGTCGAGTTTAATCTTAGATTTCATAATAGATGAGCTGGCACCAGAGTTTTACAATCAAGGTGTTGAGGATTCTTATAAGTATATGAACGATAAGATTGAGGATTTGTTGGGGATAAAAAAATATAGAAAGTAGTTATCTTCACTTAGATATCTTTTATCATGATTTATATAAATATATCAAATAATTTTACATATTACGTATTGATAAATCAATTGACAGAAAAAAATATTTGTACTATACTAAATTAGAATTAAATACTTTCGGTATTGGCCATCAAAAATGATGATAATAGGGAATTAGGTTACAATCCTAAACAGTCCTGCTGCCGTAATGAGCGAGCGGTTTTTAATGCGAAAGCGAACCACTGGAGAAAATCTGGGAAGGTTAAAAACAGCAATGACCTCTAAGTCGGAATACCTGCCAATATTATTTGCGTAAAAAACCGCAAATGCTATACTCTGCAGAGAACAAGAGTGATAGTTAATTGAATTAAATTTTTGGATGTTTGTATTTATTATAAAATTCCAAGGTTTACTTTGTGGTTAATTACGTTTCGGAAAAATCCGAGACGTTTTTTTTACAGGAAAAATCGAAGTATTTAATCAAATAAAGAAAACGGAGGAATAACAAATGAAAAAACTTATCTCAATAGCTATTATTGTTGTGATGATAGCTACACTTCTAACAGCATGTAAACAACAACCTATACAGACTGCCCAAACTTCAGAAACACCAGACGTTTCTGAAGGACCACTTACCATCGTAGATCCTGCTGGCAATGAAATCACAATCCCAGAAGATATCAATACGATAATATCAATGGCACCTTCTATAACTGAAGTGCTAGTGGAATTAGGTTTTGGAGACAAAATAATAGCCATAGATAAAAATTCTCATGATCGTGCAGGATTACCTGAAGAGATACCACAAATTGATATGATGGCTCCAGATGTTGAACAACTTATCGCACTAAAACCTGACTTAATATTTGCATCAACTATTACCATGAGTGGAGGTAGTGATCCTTTAGTTCAACTTAAGGATGTTGGAATTAGCATAGCATATATACCTTCTGCCAATAGTATAGAACAAATCTATAACGATTTAATGTTTATTTCCAAGGTTTTGAAAGTTGAGGAAAAAGGACAGGCCTTAGTAGATAATATGAAAGAAAAGATTTCAGAAATAAAGAATATAGGCGATTCAATTACTACAAAAAAATCAGTTTACTTTGAAATCAGTGCTGCTCCATATCTATATAGTTTTGGGAAAGGTGTATTTTTAAATGAAATGATTGAATTAATCGGAGCAACTAATGTATTGGGAAATGAACAAAGTTGGATATCTGTTTCGGAAGAGGCAGTAATAGCAGCAAATCCTGATGTAATAATTACTAATGTAAATTATATTGAAAATCCTATAGATGAGATTAAATCACGAGCAGGGTGGGAAAACATCAATGCTATTAAAAATAATGAAGTTTATTACGTAGATAATATGGCTAGTTCACTTCCAAATCACAACATTATTAAAGCACTAGAAGAGATGGCAAAAGCTATCTATCCTGATATATATTAAAACTATGAAAACAAGTATCAAAATTCTAATTTCTATATTTATTTGTTTAGCAATAATAATTTTAGGAGTAGGGATTGGAAGTGTTTATATCTCGCCAACAGATATCTTGAAAATAATCTATAGTAATATATTTAAACAGCCGTTATCAAATGATATAGTAGCGAATTCTATTTCAATAATCTGGAAAATTAGATTGCCAAGGGCTATTCTGGCTTTCATAGTAGGTGGGGCACTTGCCGTAAGTGGTTCTGTAATGCAATCAGTTTTGAAAAATCCACTAGCTTCATCTTATACATTAGGGGTGTCCTCTGGTGCTTCACTAGGAGCTGGATTAGTAATTATTACAGGATTTTCAATACCTATCTTAGGGAAGTTTACACTTCCCTTTATAGGATTGTTATCAGGGTTACTTACAGTATTCCTTGCAATAAGTTTTACAGCAAAAATAGATAAAAATATGGAGAATAATACTATTATATTGATAGGTATGGTTTTCTCTTTATTTATAAATGCAATGATAACATTGATGACCGCCCTTGCAAGAGAGCATATACAAAAGCTCACCTTTTGGCAAATGGGCAGTTTCTCCCTTAAGGAATGGGCCGATGTTAGGATCTTACTCCCAATAGTAGCAATCTGCATACTATTTTTAATGCGGTATGCCAATGAGTTAGATATTATGACTTTTGGTGAAGAACAGGCAATGGCAATAGGAGTAGATATAAAAAGAGTAAAGTGGATTTTATTGGGACTTTCAGCTGCCCTTACTGGTAGTGCAATTGCATTTGTGGGAGTGATAGGATTTATTGATTTAATTTCACCTCACGTTGTAAGAAAAATATTTGGTTCTTCACATAAACTTGTGATTCCAATGTCTATGCTCTTTGGTGGTGCGTTTATGGTAATATGTGATTTAATCGCAAGGACTATAATTCCACATTCTGAATTACCTGTAGGAGCTATTACAGCTTTAATTGGAGCACCGTTTTTTGCGTATGTCTATTTAAGTAAAAGGAAGGTAAAGTAAATGATAGAATTACAAAATGTATTTGCAGGTTATAATGGAATAGATATAATTAAAGATATTTCTTTAAAGGTTATTAAAGGAAGTAATTTATGTATTCTTGGACCTAATGGCTGCGGAAAGACAACACTTTTAAAAGCAATGGCTGGAATCATCCCAATAAAAGGAGATATTGTAATCGATGGTATCAGTATTAGGAATATGAAAAGGCATGAAATTGCAAGTAAAATTGCAGTTATGAGTCAAATTTCAAATATATATTTCTCCTATACAGTATTTGAAACTGTTTTATTAGGAAGATATTTATATATTAAAAATAATATATTTAAAGAGCCTTCAGAGGAAGATAAATCATATGCAGAAAAATGTTTAAAAGCTGTGGGATTATTAAACTTAAGAGATAAACAAATCAATACTCTTTCTGGAGGACAATTGCAAAGAGTTTTTCTTGCAAGAACATTAGCTCAAGAGCCAAGCATTATCCTTCTAGACGAACCTACCAATCATCTAGATTTAAGATATCAGAAGGAATTAATAGATTATCTTAAAAACTGGTCATTGGAGGGAGGACATACCGTGATTGGTGTTTTCCATGATATCAATCTTGCTATGGGTCTAGCTGATAATATTTTGGTAATGGAGAATGGCAAATCTGCTGGGTTGGGTAAGCCAGAGGATATTATAAATGATAAGTTATTGAATAGAGTATATGAAATGGATATAGTCGGATATATGGTGGATTCTTTAAGGCAGTGGGAAAGTTTTCAAAACTAATGAAAATAAAGGAGAATAATAAAATGAAAGATAATGTATATAGAAGTAAATATGAAGCATATCCATTCTTAAGTGATGCTTCAGACGATTTAAGATGTGATTTTGAAATATTTACGGACGAATTAACTAGCCATATTGGATTACTAAAATCATTAGTAAAGGATGAAAAAATTCAAAATGAGCTAATGAAAATAGGTGAATTGGTATATCATATAAACCCATCCCTTCGTACATTTGTATCAGTTACCGAAGATGAGTTAAAATGGTTAGAAGATTGCACAAATAGGATTTATAATGAAGTAAAGGGTAGATGTGAAAAATTTGTATTACCTCAAGGTTGTGAAAGTGCCTCCCATGCGCACATATTAAGAGCAAAGTTCAAGGCCCTTGTAAGATTGCTCTATAGATACAGCTATGCTGGTAATGAAGTTCCAAGTATATTATTTGATTTTGCAAATTTATTATCAGGTTATTTCTTTAATTTAGCTCTTAAGCTTAATGAACTAAATGTAGTAGATGAAATTGAATATATTAGTAGAAATTATAAATAGGGGTTAGGCTTATGAATAATTATAGAGGGAAAAAGTTTGTTGCATCATTTAGTGGAGGAAAGGATAGTACCTTAGCAATTTATAGAGCAATCCATCAAGGTATGATACCCATTGAGTTAATAACTACTTACAACAAAGATAAAGCTAGGTCTTGGTTTCACGGAATACCAAAAGAGATTTTAACTAATGTTTCTAAGGAAATCAATATACCACTAACTATAATTGAAACTTCTGGTGAAAAGTATGCTGAAAATTTTGAAGCAAAACTTAAAGAGGCTAAGGAAAAAGGTGCTGAAGTTTGTGTTTTTGGAGATATTGATATAGAAGGTCATTTTGAATGGTGTACAGATAGATGTAAAGCAGTAGGAATTGATGCCTTTTTTCCATTATGGAATGAAGATAGAAAAAAACTGGTATATGAGTTTATTGACCTAGGGTTTAAGACAATGATAAATGTTGTTGATTCCAATAGATTATCAGAAAAGTTTGCAGGGAAGGTGTTATCTAGAAAAATAGCAGATGAAATAGAGGCTTTTGGAGCTGATATTTGTGGTGAAAACGGGGAGTACCATACATTTGTATTTGATGGTCCATTATTTGAAAGGGCTGTTGAATTTGATATAGGAGAAAAAATGAAAGTAGATAATTTTATAGTAGTTCCAATTTTAAATCACTTTGCATAAAAATATGCAAGGTGATTTTTTCGTCTAAAAGAAGGAGAATAAAAATATTTGTCGAATATTATCTAATATAATGCATTGAAAATCAATGCTAATATTGATGAAGTAGAGAAATTAATTGAGTATATAGTTAAGTCATAATTTTTATACTCTACGTCGTAGTGATAGATTTATGTGAACTAATATAAATTATATTTTATAAAGAAGGAGATGTAAAAAATGATACAATCTATTGTACACATTGCTTTAGTGGTAAAGGATTATGATGAAGCCATCGAATTTTATACAAAGAAACTTCATTTTACGTTAATTGAAGATACATACCAACCAGAACAAGATAAACGTTGGGTTGTAGTATCTCCACCTGGTTCAGCAGGAACTACAATATTACTTGCAAGGGCTTCTAAACCAGAACAACTTAACTTTATCGGAAATCAGTCGGGAGGACGAGTTTTTCTCTTTCTTGGAACAGACGACTTTTGGAGAGATTACAACGAAATGATAGAAAAAGGCATAGAATTTGTTAGAGAACCAAAAGAACAATCATATGGTATAGTTGCAGTATTCAAAGATTTATACGGAAACCTATGGGACTTGGTGCAATTTAAGGACAATCATCCAATTACTCAACGAGTAAAATAAAATTATTTGCATGAGGACTTCATCTTTTCTAGGGGGTATTTGTTTTTTAGCAAAAACATATACTAGAGAAGACTTGAAGTCCTTAATTTTTATTTAAGTTTATAAATTAGTAAAATATTTAATAATATATTTATAATTTTTGAAACTTTTAACTTTTGCTATACGAATATAATAGTAAGAGGATAAGGAAAGGGAAGATGGTGCTTTGGTTAGAGAAAACAGATTAATAATTAGCGTCCAAAGAACAGGAAATAGAAAAGCAGCTGATGAACTGATTAGGAAATATTATGATGAGATCTATGCTTATGTATATAAACAGATTTTAGACAAGCATACTGCCATGGATGTGACTCAGAATATTTTTATATCTATGCTCCAATCTCTTTCAACTTATGATGAAAAAAAGGCTGGATTTCGTACTTGGCTTTATAGAATTGCTACGAATAAAATCATTGACTATTTTAGAAAAAATTCTACTGAAAGAAAAATGGTGGTTGATATAGGAGGTTATGAAATACAAGATGAAAGCCTGTTTACATTAAATGTTGAGAATAAGGAATTATTATTTAGAGTGCAGGATTTTATTAATTCATTTGATATGAGTTCACAGCAGATTTTTCGGTTAAAGATATTTGGAGAAAACAGCTTTTCTCAGATTGCAGCAAGCTTATCCTTACCAGAATCAACCATAAAGTCAAAGTATTATAGATTATTAAAAATAATAAGAGAGGAGTTTAAGGATGAATATAATTAAGCCTACAGATAGTGAAAAGGATATGGCTATAGAGAAAATTTTATCAGAGGGATTATCTAAACCTGATAGTATTTGGTATTTTTGCAATAAAATGTACCATTCACTTGGACTTAAGTTTATTTTCTTTGATATATCACAGGCAATAATAATGGCAGTTGCCGTAACAATTGGGTTTTATCTGCTATATCCTTTATCTCCACAGCAAAATATGTACTCAATATTATTTGCTATATCTCCATTATTTTTTATTACAGTTGTATTCTTTACAGAATTTATTGAGAGAAATGGCAGTCTTTATGAACTGAAAATGACCTTTAAATACACTATTCAGCAGGTAATTGCCTTTCGGGTTTTGTGCTATTCTCTGATAAGTATGATAATATGCATTTTCATAGGTAGTAGTATACCAGATACCTATAATTTTCTTAGAGTAGTTTCCATTTCTCTAAGTGGATTATTTATATGTGCTATTATTACTATCTATATTATGAGATGCTTTAAAGGACGCTGGATTCATTTTACTTCACTGGTGGTATGGGGTGTAACTGTATTTTTGCCAGTATTGATTTTAGGTGAAGGCTGGGAGTTATTATTATCACAAATTCCTATAGGTATAACTATTGCTGTAGCTGTAATTGGGTTTTATTTGTACCTTAGGGAAATAAAAAAATTAATTAATATGAATAAAAGAGAGGTTGAATATTATGTTGGTAGTTAACAATGTTACAAAAGAATATAATGGGTTCACTGCACTTGAAGAAATAAATCTTGAGTTTCATAATGGAGTATATGGTCTTCTTGCACCAAATGGAGCTGGCAAGACTACTTTGATAAAAATGATTACCACCCTTCTTTTCCCTACAAAGGGGCAGATACTTTGGGAGGGCACAGATATCAGAGCACTAGATGAAAAGTACAGAGATATTATTGGATACCTTCCACAGAATTTTGGATATTATAAGAACTATTCACCAAGGCAGTTTCTTGAATATTTAGCAGCATTGAAAGGTATTGAAAGGCATATTTCAAAGAGCAAAATAATAGAACTGCTGGAGCTGGTTGCTTTGGGGGATGTAGTTGATAAGAAAATGCGTAAGCTTTCAGGTGGAATGATTCAGCGGGTAGGTATTGCTCAGGCACTATTGAATGACCCAAGGATTCTTATATTAGATGAGCCAACAGCAGGCCTTGATCCAAAGGAGAGAGTTCGTTTTAGAAACATGATTTCCAGTTTATCAAAGGATAGGATTGTTATATTATCAACTCATATAGTTTCTGATATAGAAACAATTGCAAATCATGTAATTATGTTTAAGGATCATAGACTATTTTACAATGATTCTCCATCTAATATATGCAATACTCTGATGGGAAAAATCTATGAAACTTGGGAAATTGAAAATGTAAAAGTGCCTCATATTATGTTGACTCAAAGACAGGAGGGTGACAATACTCTTGTAAGATTTGCCTGTGATGCAGAATATACTGGGGAAGCACGTAGAGTTACACCTACATTAGAAGATGTGTTTTTATATGTGTATAATGATGGGGTGTAAGTATGAGAATTTATAAACTTGAATTAAAAAAGTTATATTCATCCATCACATTATGGGCTCTAATCATCCTATTTTTGACTTTCAATATCCTTTTGATAGTGAGCAGTTCATGGAACAAGTATCCAGATTTTATAGGAAAAACATCTCATAAAACAGGATATATATTAAATGAAAATTTTTATGACAAGCTATTGCAAATACAGGTAAGTAATATGGAAACTGCCTATTTAGAACAGCTTAAACTAGATGTTCATCAGATTGGAGATGTATTTGATGATTATATAATAACTGATGTAGGTGAGAAGTATATAGCAGCATCAGGTGCACCAGACAAATTTGCAGAAACCATACGAAGCAAATACTCTGAATTACAAAAGATAGTGGATAAAAAGGCAGAAAGTAATGAATCTATGACACTTTACTTTGGGACTGCTACTTACAACATGCATCGGCTATTATTCAAAAATCTTATAGGTTGGTTGATTATTGAAGGAATACTTATATCAGTACTTTTGATTTTACTTTCATTAGGATATGAAAATAGCAACAGGACAGAAAGTGTAGTATATTCAACAAAGACAGGAAGAAATATCCTAAGAGCTAAATTTGCTGCTTCAATATCAACTGGGTTGGGAGTTTATTTACTTTTAGCTATTATTACTTTTGTAATATATTTTAGTGTCAATGATTATAGTGGAATCTGGGGGAGCAGTATTTCAAGTGTTTTTAATTATAGATACGATATGATTGCAGGAATAAGACCCTTCGTTACGTGGCATAGCCATAGTGTTTTTACTTATTTTCTTGTAACAGTATGTATGAGTGTAGGGCTAATTTTTGTCTTTGCTCTTATGGCATTTATCGTAGGAATTATGATAAGAAATAGCTATATAAGTTTTTTTATATTTTTAACTATTAATACTTTAATGGTTGCTATACCTGTAAGGATATCAAATGGCACACTTATTAGTTATTATATTAAATACTACTCCATACTTTCACCAGTCTGGCTATGGATTAAGCATAGTCTATGGTTTACTGACGGAGACGTTGATATCCTGTGGAAACATTTTGAGACTAAGGGACTAGGTGTATCAACACTTATTTTAATAGCTATTACTATACTGGCTGTTAAATTATTTAAGAGGAGGGATATCATATGAGAATAATTTTAAATGAGATTAAAAAAATATGGAATATAAAGCTTCTTCTTGTAGCTACTATAATTGGTACTCTATTTTATATGATCTTTATGATGGATTTTATAGAGGTCTTTAAGAAAAATCATTCTTCAATTGAGGTAGCAGAATATGCTATGAAGATGACACAAAATTATGGAGCCATGATTACAGATGAGGAGCTTTTTGATTTCATGAAAAAAGAAAAAGAAACTCTTATATCTGAAGCAGAAGGATATATAAATACATTCCCAATTTTTTCTGAAGTAGGTATATATAACTTTGAAGATTATGAAAAGGTTCATTATAAAAACGAGCAAACTGAGAGAGAAAATGAGGCTATTTGGACTTTGCTTGGAGAAGAAGGTAATTTTGTGAGATTTAAATTACAGGCACTAGATTGGATTGAAGAGCAATACTATAATTATCCTGAATACATGTTAGAAAGGATTTTAAATTCACAAGACACACCTAAAAGGGAACTAGTTCGTCTACAGGAGATAAAGGAAAAAGAAGAATATAAAAATATCATGGATGGATATTCATTTGATAATACAGTACGATACTCAATCTATTTAGCCATTGTGACTATATTAACAGTACTTGTTCTGGTTTCGCCACTTATTGCTAATGACCGTTCAATTAATATTCACTTGCTACAATATAGCTCCAAAAATGGGAGAAGAATCTTATTCCAGCAGTTTATTTCTATTATTATCTCAGCATTTATGGTTACTACATTGTGTGTTTTAATTTTTGGAGCAATTTATACTATAAATGGTACATTTGTTTTCTGGAACAATGGACTTACTTCCTTTCTAAATTTAAATGTAGATTTCTTCTGGTTTGATTTATCATATGGACAATATATTATAATTTATATTATACTTTTATATAGTTTAAGTATAGGGGCAGCATCCATAGCGTTTGTTGTTTCAAGATTCAGTCAGAACCTAATAGCAGTGATAATGAAACTTATTCCAATATTTAGTGTGCTTGGATTTACCAGTTTTGCAGTATTCTTTAATACCTTTAGTAATGTGAATTTCTTTTATAGGTTTGCTGGAATTCCATGGCTGGAGCCAATTGCATGTGGACTTATACTACTAGCAGGATTGATTCCATCCATATATATATTGCATAGAGAGAAAGAAATTGATGTACTATGATATAATTTAGATTTGAGGGTTAGAGAAAGTTATAGGTAAAGAGAAGCTTATTAGGTTGCTGAATGTTCTAGATCCTCTGATATTAATGGACTTAATTTATAAAATGTACATCGGTATTAAAATGCGAAGCAAAGATTATTTATATTTGACGGAGGTGAAATAGTGGAATGCATTGAGATAATTCCCCATGAAGGAATTGGACCATTAAAATTGGGAATGTCATCTGAAGAAATACTTTTTACTCTTGAACAACTTCATACTAAATGGTCAAGTGAACAAAATTTTGACATATCAAAACCTTCCGACATTGATTGCTATACGAGATATCAAGACGGTTCATCATTTTTTATGGTAAAATATAAAAACAATAAAGCTGTTGAAATTGCAGTCGACTATGAGCTACGAGAAAAGATGAAGATAGAGATTTATGGAATTGATGTATTTCAAACGACTGCTGAAGCGTTAGTATCAAATCTAAAAAATTATAGCGTTTGCAACTATGATATGGAAGATGAACTGCTTAGCACAAATTACGAATTTGATGATATAGGAATTCGTCTTTGGAGAGAGGAACCCTTTCACCTTAAGCTTCTTTCTGATGAGTCATATATGAATGAAATGAGGGAAGTTATTGATGAAATGTATCAGTATCTTTATTTTCAAATAATAGCTGTTAAAAGCTTATAATGGAAGATTATGGGCATTATCTTAGGTGGCTTTATGTCACATTTTTTCTAAAGCAAGTTGTAGTGGTAGAAAATGTTAAAATAGACAATATGAAAAAAGTGTAATTAATTCAAAAAATTGAATGTAATATATTAATTTTGGGGCTATTAAAGATGCAAAAGTTTTAAGTAGTGTTGCGGAATCTATAATAAATTTTAGGAGGTGTGTAATGGTTATTGTAGAATTATTAGAAGTTATATTTGATATCACACTAACATTAATATCACCTGAAAGAACAGCAGAAAAAGTTAAAGATATAAATACAAGTAAGATTACTAAAAATATATTAATTACCCTTTTTACACTTATATATATATCCATATTGGTTGGTTTAATTTTCTCTTTATTTCTAATATCTGATACCCTTTATAGAGCTCTTGCAATAGCATTAATTATATTTTTAGTATATTGTTTATTTATATTCTACTATAAGATTTGCCAGAGTTAGTTGTTTTTTATTGTATATCATTTAATGCTTAAGATTATTTCAGTTTTTGATACACTTGGTGATGTTGAGATTGCGGAAATGTAGACCTATTAGAAACATTCGAGAAGCGATCTTTGCTCATTAGTTTATGGTTAAATTTTTTACATATAGAAGAAACTGAATAAATATAGAAATAAAAGAGGAGAAGCCTATGTGTCAATCTATGACCGATGGACTTTTTCTTTTTTGGGGTTGTCTATAATTGTAATAAGTGATAACCTGTTAGCAAATCTAGCATCCATGTAATATGAATTTTTTAGATCATAGGAATAAAAGAGTGAGAACTAAAGAAAGGGGGGACAGAAAGTGGCAAGGATTCTAATAGTTGAAGATGATAGGTCTATAAACGATCTAATTGCAATGAATCTTTCTGTTATAGGATATGAATGTGAAAAGGCATTTAATGGCAATATGGCTGCAGAAATGATAGAAAGGGATAAGTTTGATTTGATTTTACTAGACATAATGTTGCCTGGAATTAGCGGTATGGATTTGTTGAAATCAAATATAAGCGAAAATACTAAAGTAATTCTTATTACCGCAAAAGGTGGGTTAAAAGATAAATTGGAAGCTTTTAATCTTGGAGCCTATGATTATATAGTAAAGCCATTTGAAATGTTAGAATTGATTGCTAGGGTAAAGGTCGCATTAAAAGATGAAGATGCTCAAGATAATATAAAAATAAAAGATGTAGAGATTAAATTAAAAGAACATAAAGTCTTAAAATCTGATAGAGAAGTAGATTTAACTCTTTTGGAATATAGTTTACTGGAAACCCTTGTCATAAATAGGAATGTAGCATTGTCAAGGGAGAAGCTACTAGAACTTGTATGGGGTTATGATTTTACAGGTGATAGTAGGACTGTGGATGTTCATATTATGAAGTTGCGTAAAAAATTAGACTTTGACGATATTATTAAAACTGTTTATAAAATGGGTTATAGATTTGAGGTAAACAAATGAAAATTAAATATAAATTAATTCTAGTTACTGTATTAATATTCATCATCACCATAAATATTGTAGCAGGTATAGCCATTAGCCAGTATAATTCTTTATTTATGGAAAGAGAAATAAATTCAGCAGTAAATGAAATGAATTTTATCATAAATAGTATTGAAAATTATGCAAAAGACTTGCAGGCAAGAGGCGGAACTTATAATAATGAGAGTTTAATTTCAATTATTGAGATTTATAAAAAATATTATATAACTCAAGATATCAGCTTAGATTATAGTGATGGCGGTGGCGATAGTATATACCTTGATACAGAAGATGGAAGCATTATAATTCAAAATAAATTTAACGAACCTTTTGAAAGTATTTCTCTTGTTTTCAAAAAAAGCTTTCAAGATATTTATGCTCTACAAAAAAGATGGAATAGTTTCTTTATAAAAACATTTTTGCTTCTCTCCGGAATATTAGTTTTTATACTAATGTTTGTAATCGGTAGGATTTTCAAGCCTTTAGATAATTTAATCGATAAGACAGAGGAGATAATATTTGAAAATTCAAAAGAAAAGATTCCTATAACAGCCAATGATGAAGTAGGAGAGCTTAGTATGAAGTTTAATGTAATGCTTGACTTATTAAATGAAAATATGGAAGCCATCAGAGAAAGTTCAATTCAAAAACAATGGCTCTTGGATAATTTGACCCATGAAATGAGGACACCCCTTACAAGTATCCAAGGATTCAGTGAGTATCTTATGAGAACAAATGCTACCGAGGAAGATAGACTAGTGGCATTGAATCATATCAATGAGGAAACCAATCGTTTAAGACAGCTTATCGATAAAATGTTTGATTTGATGACATTGAAAAAAGAAAGTTTAAAGATAGATAAGTTAAATTCATATGAAATATTTGATACGATAAGGAAAATAGAGTTTCAAAAATTAAAAGCAAAGAAAATAGATTTTAAAGTACAAATTGAATCAGAGTACTTTTATGCAGATGAGCATTTAATTTTAGTTGTACTGACAAATTTGATAGATAATGCTATCAATGCTTCAAAGGATAATACTAAGATTGAGATAGCGGTATACTCTAAAGAAGATAAAACAATCATTGAAATATCAGATCAAGGGCAAGGAATAGATGGTAAAGATCTGCCTTATATCTTTGATCCCTTTTATAAATCGGATAAAAATAGGTCTGCAATTTATAAAGGCGCTGGTTTAGGCTTAAGCTTATGTAAGAAGATTGTAGATTTACATAATGGAAATATAGAAGTTAAAAGTGAAAAAGGTATCGGAACGAAATTTTATATAACCTTATAATACAATTCACAGTTCACAGTTCACAATGCACAATTGAAAAAGGTAACGAAGTGTGAAAAGGTGAGAGATAAGAACTAACAGGTAACAGTTCAACACTGAAAGTGTCATTTCGACCGAAGTGGAGAAATCTCCTCTTTTAATAATATAAAGACTTAAAATTTACAACTTGGTAACAAGTTTATAACATCTTTATAAAAACTTATTGGTAGTATTAAGAAAAAAAGGGGTGTTATATTATGAAGAAAATTAAGAATCAGAAAGGAAGCTTTTTTATTATCATTGGAGTATTATTTTTAATATCGGCAATCACCTTTCCTGTATTGGCTGAAAACATCCAGCTTAAAGGAATAGATAAAGCCGGTAAAGAATTGGAGGTAAATTCTTTTGAATTACCATATCTTGTGGCAGAAAACAACCAAGCTGCGACTAAGATAGAAGATATCATTACCATGACAGAGGAAGAAGAAAAAATCTTCGATGAGATTGTTCTTTTGTTACAAAATTCTAGAGAAGTAATTGGGCTATCTAATAGAGAACTTACAGATACTGAATCAGAGAGAATGATGGAGTTGAGAAAGAAATTTAGTAAGGGCATGATAAAGAGTGAAAAAACACTGCCAATAGGAGAAAATCTTGGAAAGCCATATTATAATCCAGAAAACGAAACATATTATTATGCCGAGGCAGAAATGACAGATGAACAGCTCCTTCAAATCATAGATTTTGACGCAAAACTCGATATAGCATTTGCTAAATTCTGGAGATCCCATATTCAGGAAGTTATGGAAAGTACAGATATCAGAATTTCAGAAGAAGAAGCTATAAGGTTAGCTAAAGATACTATTGAGAAGGTATACGATGTAGAGCTTGATAGCATGGAAATCACATGTAATTTTGATGCAACTGGATCTAACGATAAAAATTATTGGAGCGTTATGGTTCTACCTAAAAACTTGGATACTTTAAGAGAACAGGAAAAACTATATTGGACATACTTTTCAAAAATTGATATTTATGATGGCAAGGTAGTTTATGTGGATTCATTTTATAGTAACCAGAAGGCAGAAAGAGAGGGAGCAGCAGAGACCAATCTAAATAATATAGAGGAACATAAAAAAATAGCAGAAGAAGTTCTAATGGATAAGCTGAATATAAAAAATATAGAATTTCTTAAGGCTTATATCCGAAAGCCTAATAACTTATTGAAATATAACGTAACTAGCAAAAGCTTATATCTTATATACAAGGCTGAAGATAGGTATGTAGAGATTGAATTTTTATATGGAAGTAAAAGAATGGTAGCATTATTTTTCCACGATGACCCAGAAAAGCTAAATGAAAGAATAAATAAAATAGAAGAAGATTCCATAGGAAATATTTTATAAATGAAATTACAGTAATTAAGGATAATATATGAAATATACTAGATGCGTTATTGGCTATAAGATTATAGGGGATTACTATAATAGTTTTGATTGTTGTATTAAGTTTTGATACTATGTTGAATTGACTGTGCAATGAATTATATAATAATATCAATGTACAGTCTTTACAAATTCAGGGTGGGTTGTAGAAAAGTGATATTTACATAAAGTGCATCAGTATAAAATTGTGACTTAAATACTTAAGGATGGGGGTTAGATTTTGAGGAAAATAATAATGTGTATGGTAATATTTTTTATTTTTATTGTGATTATTGGTGCATTAATTCTTTATATGAATATTTTCCCGTTAGCTAAACCTATTGAACTGCCTATGGAAAATGAAGTTTATGCTATAGAAATAGAAAAAGAAAATACTATGGTAAAGTATATAGATGATGGGGAAATCGTAGAAATATTAAAAATTATTTCAAATACTAAACCTACAAGAATAATTACAGCCCATGAAAGACCAATGATAAGAGAATATATTACAATTAATTTTAACACAAAAGAAGATAGGTTGTATCCATCATATATTTACAATAAAAATTCAAAATGGTATATTGAACAACCATATATTGGAGTTTATGAAATAAAAAAAGGGCTCCTCGATTTTCTACCTTATATTGAACCCTTAAATCAAAAGAAAAATACAAAACAAGAATTAGCTGATTTAATACCAATGGTAATGATCAAGGGCAAGTTATATTTAGACACTGGAAAAGAAAGTGATATTAGCGGAAGATGTGGGGTAATGGACGGGGAAATAACTTCAACGGTAGAACCCTTTGAAAAACCTACTCAAGATAATCAATCTAATTTTGGTAGTGGATATGAATATCAGTTTGTAGACGAAAATAGCATTGATATTTATATGAATGGGAAGTGGATGCGCTTTGAAAAAGAAATGGATAAAGCCTATGATAGAATAAATGAATACATGAAAGAAGAATCTATTGCTGTTTTCTCCCCTTACTATGAACTTTTAGATTTTCAGATTTCAAATTATGTGGAAAAAAATATTGATGAGAGTATAGAAGCTACATTTTTTTATAAGATAATTTATAAAAACTATGATAAAGACCCAGATACCGTAGAATATATTAAACAAGCAAAGGAAAGCGGTAATAAAAATTATCAGCAAATGTACGATGAATATTTAGAGCCTAAGGAAATGAATTTTGATTTAAAAGTTGTTATTGATAAAAATGATATAATCACTTTATACTCCAATGTTTCCCCTAATGGGATTGAATGGGAAAAAACGGATATGTCTGATTTTATCATAGGAAGATAAGGGAGAAATAATAGAATGAATAAGAGAAGAAGAATAAGGTGGAGATGGCAAGAGTAGTTTAAGGATGAAAAACACATTTATAAGGGAGGTAATATAAATGTTTAAGCAATGGAAGGGATTCTTATCAGGAATTATTTTCGCTTTAGTAATGATGGTACTGGCAGGTAGTGTTTTTGCTACTGCGATGGGCACAAGTATAACTGTAATTTATGACAATATAAAAATTCTCTTAAATGGTAAGGAAATAGAAACAAAAGATGCCAATGGGAATATTGTAGAACCATTTATTTTAGGTGGCACCACTTATGTGCCAATTCGAGCAGTTGCTGAATCATTTAATAAGGTAGTCAAATGGGATAAGGATTTGAAACAAGTTAAGATATATGACACTGAAATTGATGAATTTTGGGATAATTTAGTTACTATACCAGAAGAGTATACAGGGCTTGATATATATTGGAGACATATAGATGATGAGATTATGGAGAAGACAGATTACTTTATTGAAAAATATGGTGCAGAGGTACTGTTTAAAGGATTAAAATCAACAAATGTCTATAGTCAATATTATTGCATAAATAGGCTTGTTGAATTCTACAATCATGATGATATAAGAAATCGTGCAATAGCTGAAATCACACCATTTTTAAAGAGTAACAATAATACACTTAAAAAAGGTGCGGAATTTGCCATAAGCATACTAAGTAAGAAGTTTGATAGTCCATATATAGTAAATGCCATGGATGGTATTAAAATCTTTGCACTTTTTAATGATTATTCTGACTATGGAAGCTATAATGAATTATGGATAATCAATAATGATAAATTATCAAAGCTACATTCATTTAATGAACCACAAGCGTATATTGATATGACTGAATCAATTAAACTTTCTCCAAACAACGATAAAATAGCTGTACAAACATCTTCTAGAAGAAGCAGTTCATTCAATATTATTGATTTAAATACTTGGAAAGTCAGCCCTGAAATCATGAAGATGGCCATAGAAAAAGTAGCGATGGATAATAAGGATTACAATAACACCTATCCAGATGGAGGGTATAGCTGGGGTCATACTTTAAAATGGGTTGATAACAATACAGTAGAGTTTGAGGCAAATCTTGCCTATAATTATATGGATATAATCGAAAATGTAATTGTAAGGTACAATTTCTTAGATAATTCTTTAGAATATAAAAAGAAGTAGATAGATTTAATATGAAGTCAGGAGATATTAGTAGATAAGTGTGTGGTACGGATTGTTTTTAGACCATCAGATAAAATAAAAATTAGTGAGGTTAATGAATAAATTTAATTATATTTGGTTGCACATTCTTTATATTATGTAGATCAGTAGTTTATTATGTATGCTCATAGAAAAAAGGAAAGAGTGAGAAGAGAATTATGAGGCGGATAAATGCAAAAAATAAAACTATGTGGGGAATTAGTATGATTGGGTTACTTGGTGTCGCACATTGGCTGTTCAGATTTTCTTTTTTTGAAATGCACGGTATGAAACAGTGGACAAATCTACTTGCTATGTTAAGTATTGCTATAATAGTTATTGCTATTATATTTGGAAATCGAACAATTCCAGTAGCCACTGTTGTAGGATATATGGGTGGATTCATTCTTGCTATGATATTTAATACTGATGACATAGATCCAGGTGGAGGGCGAATAAATAATGCTTGGATAATATGGGGAGCCGTTTGGTTTTTTTCAATCCTGATTGGTCTTATTTGGGGTTTTATCTTTATACAAAGACAAGCAAAGTGATTCCATGGGCACACCATCGGAAGCATGTTTCATTTAACAAATGGATAATTATTAATGACTCAGACAGATTTGTGTAAATACAGAGAAAGGAGCTGTAAGCCAAATTGAAATATAAAATAATACGGAAGGTTATTGTAATCTGTATAGTTGTGATTATGCTATCTGGATGCTCAAATGATATAAAAACAGATAATAACCTTTCAACTCTAGAAGACAACAATCTGCCAGTGATAAAAGACAATAATGAATTAAGTGGAACATTGACAGTATCAACTGTTTTTGATGGATATATCGATATATTGGCAGAAAAATTTATGGACATGCACCCTAATGTGGAGATTATAGTGGAACGACAGGAAGATAATAAAGCTCAATATATGTATAGAATAGCTATAGACTTATTAAGCGGCACAGCAACTGATTTAATAGATTTAAGCGCTTTGGATATAAATCATAAAGCTCAAAGTGGTTTATTAGTCAATTTATATGATTTTATGGATAACGACCCTGAGTTTAATAAATCTGACTATTATACCAATATATTTGAAGCTATGGAGTACGAGGGCGGATTGTATGCTATGCCTTTATCATTTCACTATGATATGGTGTATACTAGCAAACCTTTAGCAGAAAAAATAGATTTAGACTATGAAAGCTATAAAGATATAAGTTATGGAGAAATGATTGATATATATGAAAAGGTCAAAAAGACTCACCCTTCACCAGATGAATTTTATCTTATGCCTGGTATAGTAAAAAATTCATTTTTCGACTATGAATCTGTTGATTTTTTTGATATTGAAACTGGAGATGCTAATTTCGATAGTGAGGAATTTATCCAGCATTTAAAACTTACCAAAAAACTGAATACAGTTTATCATCCAGACACTCAGGAGTGGGATTTTACTCGGGTATCAGTGGGGAATGAAGACTTTTTAAAAGAGGATTTTATGTTTGCTGAATTTACATCTAATACTATTGATATGGCAAAGATGATGATTGAATTCCAAAATACAAAAGACCCTATACCATTATTAAGCAGTGAAGGGAAGGCACCATTTAGCAATTTGCTTGGGACATATGCTATTTCTAATAATTGTAAAAATAGAGAACTTGCTTGGGAGTTTTTAAAATACTGTATATCTGCTAAAGATATATCAGATTTTGAAGATGAGAGATACGACTTAGATTATTCTTTTATGTTCTTGGGAAATATTCCAATAAATATTGAAAATTTCTACACATATTTTAGACATAATTTTGAACAAGAGATTAATGACTATGTTAGCAGGGGCGTTGAGATGAAATTTACAAATGAAGAAGAAAAGGAAAAAATCATTCAAGTTACCTTAGATCAAATACATGGATGGAACCAAGGGAGAAATGTGTTGGTTGGGAATCTGGAATTAACATATTTACTGAGAGAGGAACTGGATAACTATTACTATTATGATTTAGCAACAGCTGAAGAAACAGCTAGGATTATTCAAAATAAGGTATTCACCTACCTGAATGAATAGAATTATATAGATGAAAGGGAAAGTATATGAAGATAAAACATATGATTAGAGAGATTGCTGTTGTTTGTATTATAACGATTATGCTATCTGGATGTTCAGACAATATAAATACAGATAGCAATCTTCTAGAGACAGAAGATTATAAAGAATTAAGCGGAACATTGACAGTCACAACTTTTTTTGACGGATACATAGATATTCATGCAAAGAACTTTATGGATATGCACCCTAATGTGGATATTCAAATTATAAGGTCAGATGAATTCGAGACAAAGGTAGGGTATGCGAATAGAGTAGCCGTAGAGATTATTACAGGAAAATCCAGTGATTTAGTAGATTTATCTAGTTTAGATATAAATCAGTATGCTGATAGTGGATTATTATGTAATTTGTATGACTTTATGGATTCTGATTCTACATTTAATAAATCAGATTATTATAATAATATATTTAAAGCTTTGGAATTTGATGATAATCTTTATGCAATGCCCTTTACATTTTTTTATCATATGGTGTATGCAAGTAAGTCTATGGCAGAAAGATTGGAATTAGATTTAAAAGATCAAGGGATAGATTATAAAGAAATGATAGAGATATACATGAAAGCCAAAGAATATCATCCGTATCCCCAAAATTTCGGACTTATGCCTGGTGCTGTAAAAGAGAGTTTCTTTAACTATGAAGTTATAGAGTTTTATGATCCGGAAAATAAGACAGCTTGGATAGATGGGGAAGATTTTATAAAGTACTTGAAAGTTACAAAGGATATTTATACAGGATATTCACCGGATAATCCAGGGGGATGGAGCATGACACGTATAAGTGACGGCAATGATGAATTTATGAAATCAGACTTTATGTTTTCCAAATATGAATCCAATGCTATAGATTTATACAATATGATGATAGAATATGAAAATGTAAGCAATCCACCAATCCCATTGTTGAATAGTGCTGGTAATGCACCATTTACTACTACTTTTTCTTCTACGTATGTAATACCCAAAGGTAGTTCAAATAAGGAATTGGCTTGGGAATTTCTAAAATACTGCATATCTGAGAAGGAAATATCAGATTTTGAAAATGAGGAAGAAGAAATGTTATACTTTATGATGTATCAAGGATGGATACCTATAAATATAAAGAATTTTTATACATCTTTTAGATATAATTTTGAAAATGAAATAGATCGTATCGACAGATCAGACCTTGATATTAAATGGAAATTAGATGATAAAGAGAAATTAATAAATGACACTTTAGACCAAATAAACCAATGGAACTCAGAAAGAAATAAACTGATTTCGGACTTTGAATTATGGACTCTGTTAAATTCAGATTTGGAAAACTACTATTATTATGATTTAGCAACAGCAGAAGAAACAGCCAAAATTATTCAAAATAAAGTGATTTCTTATCTGAATGAATAGAATTTTATATAAATGAAAGGGCAAGTATATGAAGATAAAACATATGAAAAAAGGTAGTCTATTACCATATATATTACCTAGTTTATGCGGGATATTGTTTTTTTATGGTATCCCTTTTATATTATCCTTTTATTATTCTCTGTTAAATAATATGGGAGAGAAGAAGTTTATAGGACTAAAAAATTTCTTAGGCACATTACGAAATCCAATGTTTCAAAGAGGTTTAACAAATCAAAGCTTTTTTATAGCTATTGCTGTTCCTTTATGCCTTATTTTAGCTTTATTTTTTGCATTACAAATAATGAAGTTAAAAAGGGGTAAAAAATTTATATTTTTAATATCAATAATACCCTTCATTATTCCATCAGGTACAAGCATATATTTTTGGAAATGTATCTTTGATGTTAATGGACTTGCAAATAAGGTATTATATTCTTTAAATATCCCTATGGTTAACTGGTACAATAGCAAATGGGTTATGACTATAGCTGTTATTATATTTATCTGGAAAAACATTGGAGTTACAAGCTTAATATTATATGTTGGTCTTAACCAAATCCCTAAAGAATATTACGAAATAGCAGATATGGAAGGAATAAATAGATTTCAGAGATTTTATAAAATTACACTAGTATATTTGACACCAATTATTTTTATCTCAATACTATTATTAGTGGTTAATTCCTTTAAGATTTTCAAAGAGATTTACTTACTGTTCGGAAATTATCCAAGTGAAAACATATATCTGTTACAGCATTATATGAATAATCATTTTTTTAGGTTGAATCTACAGAAGTTAACCACAGCATCATATATACTGTTTATTATAATTGGATTATTTATATCCTTAATGTTTTTATTACAAAAACGATATTCAGATACTTTTACCACATTAAATTTAGATGAAAGCAATAATGATAAATATAGCAATAGAGCCATTTACTTTGCTAATTGTTTTGCAATTATAATGGGATTACTCTTTTTATTGCCTATAATCTTTACAATCTCCAATTCATTTATGGGGGACTTAGAGATTGTTAGTCGATGTGCCAAGGATATTACACAGTATAATGCTACTGATTTGACAGTAGGTAATATGCACTTTGTTAATATAGGATTTTTTCCAAATAGCCCAACTATTAGTAGCTATTTAAATGTATTTAACAATCCTAAGTATTTGAAAGCATATTTAAATTCTATAAAAATAGTTGTACCTATACTTATGGGTCAGTGTATCATATCTCCACTGGCTGCATATGCCTTTGAATATAGCAAGTGGAAGTATAAAGAAATATTATTTTTTATTTATATATTAATAATGCTAATGCCTTTACAAGTTCTTTTAGTACCTAATTATCTTGTTGCAGATTGGTTAGGGCTTGTAGATACACATTGGGCAATAATTCTTCCTGCTATTTTTAATCCCATAGGTGTATTCATTATACGACTACAGCTAAAGGGATTTCCTAAGGAATGTATTGAAGCAGCACAAAATAATGGAGCATCACATTTTCAAGCATTTAAATATATAGTTTTAACAAATATAAAGCCAGCTATAGCAATATTAATAGTACTGATATTTACAGAATATTGGAATGTGATAGAACAAGCCCTAGTGCTACTTAAAAACTCAGATTTAAATCCATTATCAATATATTTATCACAAATTGTAGATAAGAATCTAGGTGTATTTTTTGCTACTTCGTGCTTATATTTAATACCTGTTTTTCTAATTTTCTTATTTACTAAAAGAACACTTTTAGTTGATAAATTCTAAAGTTGAAACTATAAAGTTTATTTAAAAAATAAATCTATGTCTATTTTATGTTATTATCAAAGTAAGAAACCTTCAACTATCACCTTGATTATGTTGAAATGGGAAATAAACCATATTAAAAGAATGTTATTATCTAGTAATAATATTAAATTCAAAAAATTTAGGGGGCTTATTGTGAGAAAAGTAATTTTAACTGCATTTTCTTTGATATTTATTTTGATATTAGGTGGATGTACCTCTCCAACACCAACTATAAAAGGTTTTTATCAGAGTGATAGAGTAAACAATTATCATGTTCAAATATCTATTGATGATAATAGTTTTATTGAATACATCGACAATAGGGAGGTTGATACAGGAACATATGAAAAATTGGAAGATAGAGTTTTTAATTTAAAAAGTCATAAGCAAGATTTTGAAATTACATTGAATGATGATAACACTTTTGAGATAACAATAAAAAAACTTAATGATGGTCAACCAATTCTGATGAAAAAACTTGGTTCTGTACCAACGACATTTTCAACAGTATTTGATGATGTAGATGAATATAAAGCTTTATTAGACAATGAGGTAAGCAGAGAAACTAATTTAGATATACTAAACCAACTTGCAAGCCAAGAGTTTTTTATTCAGGGAGAAAGTATCAATGATATGAATAAGAGGTGAGGCATTTGAAAAACATCCTTTTAATTGAAGACGATGAAAATATATCCTTTGGTGTTAAAACATATTTAGATAAAAGAAGAAAACTCCAAGGAGTTAGAGATACTTGCTATGAACCAACTAAAATCTGGTTCAAATCAATATACCCTTGTTGGTAAAGAAACTTTAGGCAAATATGGATATAACGATGGTAAATTTATTTTTATCAAAGACAAAAGAAAAAGAGTTACTATTCTACTTAGAATATAAAACTTTGATTATATATATTGTAATAATAGTTATAAGTATCTGCATTGCATATTACTTTGGAATTAGAAAGATTGAAAAAGATGACATAGTAGATATATTAGGAGATGAAAGTATTTAGGGAGGCATTTGCTGCATAAGGGGGGACAGATGATGTTTAGAAGAATTAGAGTATTATTTTTAGTTATATTATTGGGTTTAGTTATATTGATTACGCTCAAATGGGTTCCACTTTTTGGTGGTAGTTTTAAATCCTTAGAGAAAGTAATAGTAATTGATCCTGGACATGGAGGAGAAGACCCAGGGACTACTGGATTTAGTGGTAATTATGAAAAAGATATCAATCTAGAGATTTCTAAAAGGCTAGAGAAAAAATTAGAGTCAAATGGCTATAAAGTTATTTTAACTAGAGATAGTGATGAATATATAGACAATCTTTTAAGAGCAGAGATAGCAAATAAAAAGAGAGCCAGAGTTTTTGTTAGCATCCATGGCAATGCAATGGAAGATAGTAGTTCTGTAGATGGGATTCAAGTACTTTATTATCCAAATAGACAAAGTTCAATTGGTGATTTAAATAACAATGAATTGGCACAAGTTATGATGAATTCATTAGTTAGTGGAACTGGGGCTAGGGATAAGGGTATTATAGAAAGAGAGGATTTAATTATACTAAATCAGACAAAGATGCCAGCCATATTAATCGAATATGGATTCTTATCAAATGAAAAAGAAGAACAACTTTTACTTACAGATGAGTATCAAAATAAGGTAGTGGATTCAATAATAGATGGATTGGAAGAGTATTTTAGCTTGAATTTAAGGGACTAGCCTAGGCTAATTTGTATAAATTTTTATTGACAAATGTCCATACCTATACTAAAATATTACTGTCAAGCAAAAGCCTTGACAGTATTTTATTTTGGTGATATTATGGAAAAGTTAGTTGAAGTAGGAATTTTATTTGACTTTTATGGAAAGCTTCTAAGTGATAGACAATATCAGGCTATAGAGTATTATTATATTGATGATTTATCCTTATCTGAGATAGGGGAAGAGTTACATATTACTAGGCAAGGAGTATTTGACACCTTAAGAAGAGCTGAACAAAAGTTATATCACTATGAAGAAATGCTGGGATTAGTTAAGAAATTTAACAACAATCAGGATAAAATTCGAGAGATAAGAGAAATTTCAAAGGAAATTAGAAACTTAAGCGAGAAATCAAGTTTAAATACAATTAGTGAAAAGGCAAAAGAAATAGAAAATATTATTTCACAAATTTTAGACTAGAGGGGAGGTTATTATTAATGGTATTTGAAAGCTTATCAGAAAAGTTACAAAGCGCATTAGGTAAATTAAAAGGTAAAGGAAAATTATCTGAAAAAGATGTAGATCTTGCCATGAGAGAAGTACGCCTTGCCCTACTAGAGGCAGATGTTAATTTCAAGGTTGTTAAAGATTTTATTAAAAATGTTAAAGAAAGAGCCATAGGGTCAGAGGTTATGGAAAGCTTGACTCCAGGGCAATATGTTATAAAAATCGTTAATGAAGAATTGACAAAGCTTATGGGAGAAAGCCAAGCTAAGCTTACATTTTCGTCCTCACCTCCAACTGTAATATTAATGAGTGGACTTCAAGGTGCTGGTAAAACGACTACAGCTGGAAAGCTTGCTTTAAACTTAAAAAAACAAAATAAAAGACCCCTTTTAGTTGCATGTGATGTTTATAGACCAGCTGCTATTAAGCAATTGGAAGTAGTTGGAGAAAGAGTTGGAGTTCCTGTATTTTCTATGGGCGATAAACACAATCCTGTAGATATTGCAAAGGCATCCTTAGAGCATGGTAAAAAACATGGCAATGACGTAATTATCATAGATACTGCAGGTAGACTTCATATAGACGAAGATTTGATGAATGAAATTGTTAATATACATGATGCAGTAAACCCACAGGAAGTATTACTTGTACTGGATGCCATGACAGGCCAAGATGCTGTAAATGTAGCAGATGCATTTAATCAAAGACTTGGCATTACAGGTGTTATATTAACTAAATTGGATGGAGATGCTAGAGGTGGAGCTGCTTTATCATTAAGAGCTGTAACCAACAAACCTATAAAATTTGTTGGTATGGGTGAAAAACTTGACGATTTAGAACCTTTTTACCCAGATAGAATGGCATCAAGAATATTAGGTATGGGAGATGTATTGTCCCTAATTGAGAAGGCTCAAGCTAGTATTGATGAGAAAAAGGCATTAGAGCTAGAAAAGAAAATTAGAACTGCTCAATTCACCTTTGATGACTTTTTAGACCAATTGGAGCAGATGAAAAATTTAGGACCGTTGGATCAATTTTTAGGAATGATACCTGGTGTAAATGCAAAAGCACTTAAGGGGCTAGATGTCAATGACAAGGACTTGGCAAGACTTGAAGCTATTATCAAATCAATGACCAAGAAAGAGAGAGAAAATCCAGATATTATAGATAGCAGTAGAAGAAGAAGAATTGCCAATGGCAGTGGTACAAATGTCCAGGATGTAAACAAATTGTTGAAGCAGTTTAAAGAAACTAAGAAGATGATGAAGAAGTTTACTGAGATGGAAAAGACAATGAAGAAGAAAGGGAAATTTGGATTCCCCTTTTTCTAAATAGATATTAATATTTTAAGGAGGTGAAATAGATGGCAGTTAAAATTAGATTAAGAAGAATGGGTGCTAAGAAAAATCCTTTCTATAGAATTGTTGTAGCTGATTCTCGTTCTCCAAGAGATGGTAGATTTATCGAAGAGATAGGTTACTATAATCCACTTACTGAGCCAAAAACAGTTAAAATAGATAATGAAAAAGCTGCAAATTGGTTAAAGAATGGTGCGAAACCAACTGATGTTGTTGAAAGATTATTTAGAGAAAATGGATTATTTGAAAAGGAAGAGAATACTCAGGAATAATTCATGGAGGTGCTTACAGTGGGAGAATTAGTAGAATTTATTGCAAAATCAATCGTTGATAATCCTGATGAAGTAAGTGTAAATGAAATTGAAGGTTCCCAATCTATTATTATTGAATTAAGAGTAGCGGGGGAAGATATGGGAAAAGTAATAGGTAAGCAAGGAAGAATTGCTAAAGCTATTAGAACTGTAGTAAAAGCAGCTGCTATTAAGGATAATAAAAGAGTAGTAGTAGAAATCATACAATAGGGATTCAGTCCCTTTACTGGCGGGTGAAAAGATGGATTATACTGCAATAGGTAAGATAATAAATACTCATGGTATAAACGGAGAGGTAAAAATCTATCCTTATACAGATGATGTAGAACGATTTAGTATTTTGAAACAAGCATATATTGGTGATACTAAAATTAAAGTAAATTTATCAACTGTAAAATACCATAAAGGATTACCATTGGTAAAATTCAAAGAATACAACAATATAAACGATGTTCTTAAATTTAAAGAGCAAATAATATATGTTGATGACGAAAATAGAGTAGTCTTACCTAAAAATCATTTTTTTATATATGATTT
>JAPXKQ010000009.1:0-56442 GCA_033809995.1 Tissierellaceae bacterium | reverse complement strand
CCTATCCTAATCCCTTTATTAGTAACCCTTTCTAGATACAGATTGAACTTTTCAAGGGTCAATTCAACATTCTTTAATTCTCGTTGGATTGTCCTAACACTGACTTCCAATTCTTTTGCTATATCCTTTATAGGCAAAAAGAGGCACCGTGAATTTAAAAGTATATCCAAAATTGATTTTTCCCTGTTGGTTAAATACATTTTTCACAGCACCCCCTTTACAATTCACAATTCACAATTCACAATGCACAATTATTCGGGTCTATCTCTAGGGTCTTTCAGACAATCGAAGTCCTTCTTCAATTGTCCATTTATTTTAGCTTTTCCCTGTTGGTTGTTAGCTGTTAGTTGTTACCTTTTATATTTCTTATTATCTCATCATAAACTGGACTTCCAAGGAAATTATTTACTGACAAATGAATTGCCTTAGGATTCTTTGCCTTTGCCCTTTCAGTTAAATCTTTGTGTGTAATAACTATATCAGCATCATCTGGAAGATTGTTTATTGATGTATTTATAACTTCTATACTCAATCCTGCTTCACTAATCTTTTTCTTTAATAATGAAGCTCCCATAGCACTTGAGCCCATTCCAGCATCACAAGCAAATATTATCTTCTTAATATTACTATATGATTTTTCTTCATTTCTTAATGTATGAGCAACAGAACTTTTTTTACCTTTCATGTCTTCCATTTTATTGACAGCAATTGAAATATCATCTTCAGGCTCTTTTGATACCTTTAATATAGCTGATGCCACTAGGAATGATACTGCTGTTGCCACTAATACTCCTAATAGAACTCCTATATATCCTCCTTTTGGAGTCATAGCTATAAATGCGAATATACTACCAGGTGAAGGTGTAGCAACAAGTCCTGCATTAAAGATACTGAAGACTAATGTACCTGACATACCACCAGCTATTGCTGCCAGTATTAATGAAGGTTTCATCAATATATATGGAAAGTAAATTTCATGAATTCCACCTAAAAAATGAATAATAGCTGAACCATATGCACTATTTTTTGATGTTCCCTTTCCAAACAACATAAATGCTAATAATATTCCAAGTCCAGGGCCTGGATTTGCCTCTAACATAAATAAAATTGATTTTCCTGCTGTTGCAGCTTGCTCTATGCCCAATGGACCTAAAATACCATGATTGATAGCATTATTTAGGAATAATACCTTAGCAGGTTCTATAAATATATGAGATAATGGCAATATGCCCATGTTAACGATTGCACCAACACCTGCTGCTAGTACATTATTTAAAGCTACAACTACAGGACCTATTATTACGTAAGAAATAAGTGCAAGTATTGCCCCTAAAATACCTGCGGAAAAGTTGTTTACAAGCATTTCAAATCCAGATTTAACCTTTCCTTCAAATACTCCATCAACCTTTTTCATCAAGAATCCACTTAGTGGACCTACAAGCATTGCTCCTAAGAACATAGGTATTGATGACCCTACTATAACACCCATGGTTGCTGCAGCACCAACTACCCCTCCTCTATCACCATATACTATCTTTCCTCCAGTATAGGCAATTAATAGTGGAAGTAAATACGTTATCATTGGCCCAACAAGTGATGATAGACTTTCATTTGGCCTCCACCCTGTAGGTATGAATATAGCTGTAATAAGTCCCCAAGCAATAAAGGCACCCATATTTGGCATTACCATGCCACTTAGATATGAGCCAAATCTTTGAACTTTTGCCTTAAAGCCAACTTCTGCTCTTTCCATTATTAAACCCCCTTATATATTTTTTATTTCCCTTATTTTAAGTTTATTCAAAGTTAAGGTAATAAACAACTAAATCAAATTACACAATTGTCCACTTTAACACGACATATGAATAATAGGGGGTAAAAAAAAGAGAAGATTTCTCCACGACCATCGAAATGACGCCTTCAGCGATGTCATCCCAAACGTAGTAGAGGGATCTCCTCCTTTACAAATTATCTTAATATATTTTCATCTATATACTTTTCAACATCTTCTGCTGTAGGAAGGCTTAATATAGTATCTAGATGTTTTTCAACTTCCACTTTGGAGTAGTTTTTTAAATCATATCTAGATCTTAAAATTGAAGATGCACTCATACTGAATTCATCAAGCCCCATTGCTAATAGTACAGGCAATAGTTTTTTATCTCCAGCCGCTTCACCGCACATTCCAACCCAAATTCCCTCTTTATGACCATTTTCTATAGTCATATTAATCAAATTTAATACAGAAGGATGGTATTGATTATATAAATATGCTATATCCTGATTTCCTCTATCTACTGCCAATGTATATTGAATCAAATCATTGGTTCCTATACTAAAGAAATCAACCTCTTTAGCAAATACTCTGGAATGAATTGCAACTGCAGGTATTTCAACCATTATACCTATTTCTATGTCCTTATCGAAAGGTATATTTTCCTTTCTTAAATCTGCTTTAACTTCCTCTATAATAGCTTTTCCTTCTCTAACTTCAGTTAAGCTTGAGATCATTGGGAACATTATTTTGATATTTCCAAAGCTACTCGCTCTAAGTATTGCTCTAAGTTGTGTTCTAAAAATGTCTTTTCTATCTAGACAAAGTCTTATGGCTCTATATCCTAAGAATGGATTCATTTCCTTTGGAAGATTTAAATATGGTAAATCTTTATCTCCTCCTACATCTAAGGTTCTTATAACTAGCGGTCTCTTTCCTAACTTTTCAGCAACAACTTTATATGCCTCAAATTGTTCTTCTTCACTAGGCAGTCTGTCTCTATCCATATATAGGAATTCCGTTCTATAAAGCCCTACCCCTTCACCGCCATTTTCAATTACTTTGTCTATATCATTAGGGGTACCTATATTGCCTGCAATTTCAACCTTGTGCCCATCTTTGGAAAGTGATTCTTTATCTTTAATAGAGGACAATTTCTTTTTAAATTCAGTTAATTCGTGGGCTTTATCTTCATATTTCACGATTTCATCCATTGAAGGATTTATAAGTATTTCCCCACTATCACCATTGATAATCATATGATCACCGTGGTTTACAAGCTTTGTTATATCTTTGACCCCTGCAATTGCTGGTATCTCAAGAGTTCTCGCAATAATCGATGTATGAGAGGTTCTTCCGCCCAATTCCGTTACAATACCAACTACCATTTCTTTGTTCATCTGAGCTGTATCTGAAGGTGTTAAATCTTCTGCAACTACAATAGATTTTTCATCTATGATAGATAAATCCGTAGATATAATCCCCAATAAAACTCTTAATAGTCTCTTAGAGACATCCTTTAAATCAACTGCTCTTGCTTTTAAGTACTCATCTTCAATATTTTCAAATAATGAAACATAAAAATCTACAACTTCATTTACTGCAAATTCAGCATTTACTTTTTCACATTCAATTTTGTCTTTTACACCTGAGATAAATTCCGGATCTTCTAGCATCATTCTATGGGCGATAAAAATCTCTGCCTCATTTTCACCTATATTTCTCAGGGTCAATTGGTGAAGCTTGTCTATCTCTTTGATAGCATCATTTAAAGCATCTTCAAATCTTGTTATTTCTAAATTTGGGTCTTCAATATTTTGTTTTATAATTTTTATTTCAGGTTCCTTAAATAAGAAGACTTTTCCAATCCCAATTCCTGAAGAAGTACCTATACCTTTCATATTGTCCTCCTAGTCTTTTAAATTATTTATAAAGTCAAGCAGTTCTCTAACAGCGGTTTCTTCGTCTTCCCCTTCAGCTTGGATTATTATCTTGTCACCTTTAGCTGCACCCATGCTCAACAATCCCATTATGCTCTTTGCATTATATTGTTTTTCATTTTTAAATAGCTTGATATCAGATTTAAACTTAGATGCTTCCTTCACAAAAAGTGATGCTGGTCTCGCGTGCAAGCCTGTCTCATTTTGTAATATAACTTCTTGTCTAAACATTTAAATTCCTCCTATTTAATTATTGATTTCCTTAGTCATATAAGTATATATTAATATAAATACTCCTAAACTTATGAATATATCACCAATACTTATAACTTTAGGGAATGGATAAGGTGCTGATATTGGTATTATATCACATAATACTTTTAATTTTGTATTATTATCCATTAAGGAATGAGTTAAAATTTGATTACGCTCTAGTAAAAAAAGCTGTCCATACAATTTTGAACTGATTAAACCATTTGGAGACACAGGCATTTTTCCGTTATTAAATAACAAGGGTAAAAAATTTAAAAAGGTGCCTATTGAAGTAACTGAAAATCCTAATTCTTTGAAATTTAAGGATAGGCCGATAATTAGTAATAAGTAAATTGAAATATGTATAATATAGAAGTTTTCATTCAGAAAAACAGCAAGATTTCCTTGTGTTTTGGTAATTATCAATAAAGAGGCTATATTGATAATGAAGCTAAGGACAATTAAATACCATCCTTTGATATATAGTGCTTCAATATTTTTAATTTTCCCTTTGTTTATTTTACCAATAATTATGGATAAAAGTATAGTCTCAAATATCATAATATACCTCTTTTAAAGGAAATTGTTTTCCTAAAAAATAAGACGCCATTTGGCGTCTTATTAATATGCTTTAAATAATTCTTTCTTAGCATTGCATATTGGACATTTATCTTCTTCACCAGTTAATGAGATAAATCCACATACTGGACACATAAAGATGTGTTCTGCTTCTAAATCTTTTCCAGCATCTACGAACTCTTTTGCTTTTATATAACTGTCAGCATGAACTTGTTCTGCAGCAACTGCATATTTCATGGCTTGAATTGCAGCTTTTTCGCCTTGCGCTTCTGCAACGGCTATGTATGCTGGGTACATTTGCGATACTTCAAACATTTCTCCATCTATTCCACCTTGTAGATTTTCAGATGTTGTCCCTAATCCAAATCCACCACCTGAAAGCACTGGGAAAGATCCCTTAATGTCTTTTAAAGCTTTGAAATGAAGTGTAGCATGTACTTGCTCAGCATCTGATGTTGCCATAAAAAGTCTTGCTACATTTGGAAAACCATCCTTTTCTGCTTTTTCTGCCCAGATTCTATATCTCATATGAGCTTGGCTCTCCCCACCAAAAGCTGATCTTAAATTGTCTTGTGTCATTGCATTCATTAAAATTCCCCCTTCGGATATATCTATAATCTATTGTTTCTCCATCATTATATACCCAACGATTTAATTTATAATCTAAGAGATAGATAATAATCCACCCATTAAATTATAACTTGTTAAATTACTTTAATCCAGATAAAATATCTACATATCTAACTAATTGCTCATTGTATTAAATATTACTTTATTAATATCATTAAAATCTGTCCATTCAATACAATTTATATCATTTTCACTACAATATTTTAATAATCCATCTTTAGCAAAAACAATATCAGCTTTTTCCGCTATAGCACGGTCTGTAAAACCATCACCTATAAATATGACTTTATAATTATCTTCTTTGAATTTTTCAAAGTGTTTAACTTTACAATTACCACAAGGCCCCATATCACAGCAATTAACATCACCATGGAAATAATTCACAGTTATATTGCATCCATCAAATTTTAAAGTATTTGCATACACATTGATATCCTTTATATCGTATTTCCCTAGAAGTGGAATTATAGCATTGTCAAATCCACCACTTAGTATTGCAAAAGGGATATTATTATTTTTTATGTTATTATAAAAATCAATAAACCCTTCTGCAATCTGTACCCTTTCTAAAATTAGATTAATGTATTCTTTCTCACTTATTTTAATCTCTTTAAATAGTAAATCTAAATATTCCATATAATTTAACTTATCTCTTATTTCTAATAAATGTTTAATAGCATCATTCATATATCTTTTAACTAATAGCACATTAGTATCTTTTGAAGTAATTGTACCATCAAAATCAACTAATATTGCAATGTTTCCTAAAACATTTAATTTTATCATTCTATCCCCTTACTATATTCATCTCTTTACAGGCTATTAATATTAAATTTAACATTTTCTCAACAAAACAATCTTATACTATCACCCTTTCCCTTAGATGCTAACACAGCATTTCCAAAAACTCCACTGTTGCTAATATCCCCCAATGATATTGTAGACATGCCATATAACATTGGTCTTTCTGGATATCCTTACAGCTTTATCCATTTGCACTAAATCAGGTTTAATTGAAATCGTAAGAGATGTCTCAAATTCAAAAGCATGAATCATTCCAAACCAAGCATTAGATTCACAATAATCATTTATTACCTTAGATAAATTAGGATAAAATAAGTATATTATTTTTAAATCTATTTCATCTTCTAGTTCTCTTACTGCATATTTCATGGATGCATTATTTGCATCATGTCCACCAACTAATATAAGTAGCTTTACTCCCTATCTATGAACACTTCTAGCAACATCTTTTTCTATATGGTCCTGCTCTAAAGAAATTGTACTAGGTATATTCCTCCATGCACAAGAGTACTCAAATGGCATAGTTGGAATTAAAAGTGCACCAGTTTTCTCAGATAACTTTTTTGATATTCCTTCTGCTAAGAAAATATCTACTCCTAGTGGAAGGTGATGTCAATCTGTAGCTCCAATAGGAAATATCATAACAAGAAATTCTTTTATAGGTTTTTTCACTTCATCTCGTGTCATATTGATTATTTTTCTTGTTTTAATCATAAAATCACATTCATCTATTCATAATACTTACATATTCTTTTGCATTTTTTCTAATCTTATCTAAGTCTTCTTTAGTTGATTGCCTTGGAACTATATCACTACCAATAGCAAATGCATGAATACCAATATTATAGAAATCTAAAATATTATTTTTATTAATTCCTCCAACAGCAATTATTTTAATATTGGGAAAGGGTCCGAATAAATCCTTAATATACCCAGTACCCAACGCATTTGCAGGAAATAATTTTACATATTCTATTCCTTCTAATATAGATTGCATTACTTCTGATGGTGTAAAAACGCCTGGAATTTGATAAAGACCCCTTTTTTTTATTTCTCTTACCAGTTCTCTATCCCATCCTGGAGTAATTATATATTTCGCACCAGATTGTATAGCTTTTTCTACTTGAGTTATATTTATTACAGTTCCTACACCTAGATTAACTACATCTCCATAGTGTTTGGATATTTTTTCTAAACATGATAATCCCATTACTTCATTACTTAGAGATATTTCTATATTATCTATACCTTCTTCTAGTAACGCATCAACTATAGGAATAATATCTTTTTCTTCAACCTCTCTAATTATGGATATAATATCCCCTTTTTCTATTCTCATAATTACCCCCTATTTTTTATCTTAAAATTGAGCTAACCATGTTGCAGGATTATCAATAAATATTGTTTTAATTTCTTCTTCTGATATACCTTCATCAATTAATCTTGGGATAAACTTTGTTTTAATAAATTTAAATCCTGGCCCACCACCATAACCCTCTAAGTATTGCTGCCTTCCCATATCTCCTGAAATTAGTAGTTGTTTAATGAACCCGTGGTCTATTAAGTTCTTTATTAACATTACTCTTGTGCTGTCTGGATGATACTTTATCTTACTTGGTCCATCAAATTGTACATAAGCCCCTCGTTTAGCAAGTTGTAAATGATAATATGGATCAGCATTTCTATCACTATGTCCTACTACAACCTTTGTTAAATCCACACCTTCATCCTCAAGTATGTCTAACATTTCCATTCCCATTGTTCCTGCCTCAGTATGAATCCAGATTGGGGCATTGGTTTCCTTATGAGCTGCAGCTGCTGCTATCGTAGCCTTTTTTTCTAAAGGATGTATAATGTTGTAATATGATCCCGTTTTTATAAATCCAGCTTTTGCTTCTGTACCATCCATACCCATACTAATATCATCTACTAGTATCTTTGTTAATTCATTTACAGTTGCTACTACAGCCCATTTAGGGTAATACACATATTTATTAAATCCAGTTGTGGATACTATATTAACCCCTGTTTCATTAGCCATTGAAATATATTTTGAGGCATCTCTTCCATAGTCTAAGGTTGATGATTCAACCAAAGTCTGTCCACCGACACTTTTAAAATTCATAAGTTCTTTTACAGATGCTTCATAGTTTGTCAGTTCCAAATCTCTATCCTTTTGTTGAGGTGGCGGAGAGCACCATAAATGTTCATGGCAATAAGTAAAACCCATTTCATTTTTATTAATATCTCCCAATACAGTTCGTACTTTCTTCATACCTTCCCATCCTTTCTAGATGTTAATGGACAATACTGTTCTACTTCAATAGTATTGTCCATTAGTAAATTTAGATTAACTTAATAACATAAACAACACATTAACCATGTTATTATTACATCCTTCTTTTATTAAATCATTAAACACCGATGCCTAACATTCCGCCAATTAGTTTAAATATAAAAAATAGTGGGATTAATAACACCATATCTGGGCCTGAGAACATAAGCCCACTTCCCAAAAGTTCAGGTTGAAATTGAACTAATAATATAGAACCTAATTGAACAATAATTCCCATGATAGCTCCACCAACCAAAGCACCTTTCCAACCACCTTTCATATCCCCAAATACTCCAGCAATTGCTCCATCAAAGAAGAAAAATATTGGTCCAGGGATAATTATAATTGGGGCTTTAATTAATATAAGAATTATTGTTATTAAAGTAGATACTACAAAGTCTGATATAAAACCAAGTGTTGATGCAACTGGAGAAAATGGATAGAATACAGGATCATCTAAAGCAGGTATAGCACCTGGAATAATTTTGTTTGAAATTCCTTTAAAAGCAGGTAGCATTGATGCCAGGAACATTCTCACACCAAATAGTACAATTGCTATTCCAGCTGCAAATTCGAATCCAGATAAGATTAGCCATATAATCCAATTCTTACCCCCAGATAAAGTTTCTATTGTTGACTGCCCAATTATTAATCCCATTACTATATAAATAATAGGCATAAGGAATGCTAATAAAACTGTATAATCACTAAATACTGATAGGAATCCAGGTAACTCCAATTCATCACATTTCTTTGTATTTTTAATTTTACTTCCTATCCATGAAGGTATTACAACTCCCAATGTATTAAGATGTCCTAATGTAAATTGGTCACCAGTAAGTTCCCTAGTGAATGGCCTTGCCATAGCAGGTAATATCGTCCACAATGCTCCTGTGAATATTGCAGATACTACTATTAATGTAGCGCCTTGTAGATTCAAAGTATATTTTAATGCCATAACAAACCATGCAGACTGAAATAACATAATATGTCCTGTTAAAAATACATTCTTAAATCCATTCCAAGGAATCATACGTATTAATATAATGTGAATAATGAAGGCAACTACAAATGTTAATGAAACCTGTTGTGCTAACATTTGCATGGCAATACCAAAAGGACCAAAGCAATCTGGCATTATTGCTTGCACACCAAATGCACTATTTAAAGTACTTGTTAGAGGGATTAAACCACCAAGAAATATATTTATTCCACCATTTAGAATTATCATACCTATTATTGTCTTAATGGTTCCCTCCATTACATCAATAAATTTCTTTCCTTGAAGAATCAAACCTACTAAAGCTATAATTCCTAAAAATACAGATGCCTCAACAAATACTTGATTTATTAGAAAATCAATTATTTTCATAATATTTTCCTCCCCTATTTGTCATTTAGTTCAGTTAACATACCGAGAAGTTTTTCTTTTAGTTCAGCTTTGTTTACAAAATTGGTAACAACTAAAATTGGAATTCCTGTTCCAGATAAACGGTCTGCAAACTCTTTAGTCGTAACAAAAAAATCACATTTCATTCCCTTTGCTGTACCTCCATCCGCAGTCTCTATTTTTGCAGAATATCCTGCTTCCTGCATGATGTCATCAATTGCCATTTTAGCAATCAAACTACTACCTAAACCACAACCACAGACAGTTACAATCTTAAATCTTTTCATACTCTACCTCCTTTTGCTTTTATGAAAATAGGTTCTAAGAATATCCCAAAACCTTATTTTTAAAAAGATAATTATTTTTTAATATACTTCAATACATCATTTACGTTATCAGATTGTATTACCTCATTTATAAAATCCTTATTCCCTAATAATGTTGCCATTTCAGATAATGCCTCAATGTGAGAAGTATTATCTACTGCGCATAAACATACTACTATTTTTACCGGATCATTATTAACGTTTCCAAAATTAATAGGACTTTTTAAGGTTATAAAACTCATCCCTACTTTATTTACCCCAATATCTGGTCTTGCATGAGGCATAGCAATTCCAGGTGCAATTACAATATAAGGTCCAATTTTTTTGATACCTTCTATCATTTCTTCAGTATAATTTTTCTCAATAGCTCCAACCTTTTCTAACAATTCACCACCGATTCTTACAGCATCCTCCCAATCTTTTGCTTCTACATTCAATTTTATTGTATCTTTAATTAAAAGTTCATTTAACATTGGATTCAATTTCTCCTTATAAATAGTAGTAGTTTTATTTTTTACTAAGATTGATAATTCAGACTTTAATGAATCATAATCATTAATTACACAATATTTGCTAATAATCTCAATTACCTCTGATAAAGTATCAATTCTACTTGACTTATAGTTTAAGTACTTATTAAGCTCCTCTATATCTTTATTAAATACCATTGGACTTATTCTTATATGGGGTATATCTAAATCATTTAAAGCCATTGTCGTAATTATAATATCAACTTTTTTACTCATTAAAGTTTCCTCAATCTGATGATATCCTATTACATTAACTATATTTACATCAAATATGTTTTCTATTTTAGATTTAATAAGCATACCAGTTGCTAATCCATTACCACACACAATTAAAACATCTTTTCTTTTACTTATTTCAAATCGTTTTTTTCTCTCTATCGATGCTGCAAAATGCATTGTTATAAAAGAAATTTCATCTTCACTTATTTTTTGACCATTACTTATGTTTATAGTCTTTATTCCAAGTCTAACGTTTTCAAATAGATCCTTATAGTTATTCTTAATTTCATTAGTATAAGGATTTGAGCATTTAATATTATGGTTAAATCTATGGATAGCTGGTCTAACATGTTGAATTAATCCTTCTAATAAAAGGTTGTCATCAAGAAAATCAATGTTACTTAATTTTGAAACCTCCAATACCAAACTATTAGCAATAAGCAATGCTGCTGCAAAGTTTTCTAAGTCTAAAGTATCTATATCTTTATTAATATTTTTTGTGATACTACTTCCCAGTATATGTATTGTTATATAACCTATTTCATCCATAGGAAATGACATCTTAAATCTTTCTTCTAATTGCTTCACTAACTTTAACACAATGCTGAATACCTTTGTAGATTTTAGATATAATAATTCATTTCTAGACATTTTTATGTCTTTATTCATCTTAATCCTTTTTATAGTTAGAGCTATATGTATTAATAAACTTGTAAAAGAATCGTAAGAAAATAACATATTTAGTTCTTTTTCTATTCCTTCAATGAACTCAATTAAATATTTAATATCTATATTTTCAAAATAATGCTCCACCAGTCCACTAATATTAGTTTCTAGCTCATTTTGATAATCAGACTCAAATATTTCAAAAATATTATCAAGTTCCAGTTCTTCTGTTAAAATCTCAATAGCTGCTTTTCTAATTTGGGCTTCATCTCCATCTATTTTAACCCCCTTATTAGGCATTGATATCAAAGCTAAGTTTCTTCTGTTTAACCAACTTTCAACTTCTTTAAGGTCCTTAGCTATTGTACTTCTACTAAAGAAAAGGGTTTCTGCTATACTCCCAATAGTTATAAATCCTTTTTGTTGAAACAATAGGGTAATAATTACATTTACCCTTTCCTTTTGTGAAAGCTTATATTGATAATTATTATGTTTTCTTAAACTCTTTGATAACCTATCCAAATTAACTTTTGAACAATTATAATAAATTCCACTACTTTGCTTTCTTTGTAAAATTGGATATCCTAACTCTAATAAATATTGGTCAATAGCATCTAAATCATATCGAATAGTTCTATTACTTACTTTATACTCTTTAGCCAACTCTGATATTGTAATCGGTTGATTCAATTTAATCAATTTTAAAAGTATTTGGGCCTTTCTTTCATCCAAAATCATATCTTTCCCCTCTTTATCTTTATAATATCGTAGTAAGTTCTACTAAGTAAAGATTAACATCTGTCAATGATAATGTGGCAATACTACACTAATGATATATCTAAATAAAGCATATCAGATTAATGATAACATAAAAATAAACCAATCATTTATAACAATTGGTTTATTCTTAGTTTTTATTTATTAATTACTTGACTAACAATTAAATTCCATACTATCCCTATTTCAAACATAATATTCGTTATATGAAGAAGCTTGCGTTTGACTCATTGGCATCAGAAAGCATCATAGCTACTCCACCGATTTCCACACCATCAATTAACTCTTCCTTAGTAATTCCCATTACATCCATGGACATTTGACAGGCTGTAAGCTTGATGCCAGATTTCATAGCCTGTTCCATCAAGTCTTCAAGAGAAGAAATGTTTTTATCTTTCATTACCTTTCTAATCATTTTGCCACCCATACCAGCCATGTTCATCTTAGAAATTCCTAGTTTTTTACTTCCTCTAGGCATCATCTTTGAGAACATGTTGGACATAAAGTCCTTCTTTATCTGTAGATTTTCTCCCTTTCTTAGGATATTCAAGCCCCAAAATGTGAAGAACATATTCACCTCATCACCCATTGACCTTGCTCCATTGGCTATAATAAATGAGGCTATTGCTTTATCTAAATCTCCACTAAAAACTACGATTGTTTTCCCTTTTTTATTTGAATGATTTTCAGTTATCTTGGGAGTTTCTCCATCTAGCCCTTTTTTTAGGATGACAACCCAGTTTTTAGGATCCTTTCTATCATTTATAAATGTATTTCCAGTATTCTTGCACCAAGCCTTTATATCATTAAGAAAACCCGGATCAGTAGCCATAACTTCAAGGATATCCCCATCTTTCAATTCCTTCATCTTCTCTGCAACTTGCATAATAGGTCCTGGGCAAGATAGGCCACAAGCATTAAGTTTAACAACTTCACCTTGAGGCTTTTTTTCTGTAACTTCTACTACACCTGAATCACTAAAGGTTTTTGGCTTGTTTTCATTTGAAGAATCTAAATTATTTTTCATATAAAGTGTTTTGTAGGTATTGAAACCCCCTGCCAAATTTATTGATTTAAATCCATTTTGTCTTAAAATTCTATCAGCAATATAACCTCGTAATCCTATAGCACAATAAGGAATTATCAATTTTTCTTTATCAAGTTCGTCAATTCGATTTCTTAATTGACCTAGGGGTATTGCTACAGAATTTGGTATTGAACCTACTTCTCTTTCTATATCTTCTCTAATATCTAGTAAGATTACATTTTCTAAATCAAGATTTGCCAATTCTTTAGGTAAGATTATATCAGTTATTCCTTTAAGTTGATTTTCTGCAGTAAATCCTATCATATTTACTGGGTCCTTAGCAGAGGAGTATGGGGGTGCATATGCTAATTCCAAATCAATTAAATCAGATACATTTCCTCCAAATCTTATAGCAGTAGCTATAACGTCAATCCTTTTATCTACTCCATCGTAGCCTACTATTTGCGAGCCAAGAATTTTTCCGCTTAAATCATAAATTAACTTAATTGACATAGGCAAAGCCCCTGGATAATATCCAGCATGGGAATTTACATGTATCAGTGAAATCATATAGTCCTTTTTATATTCCTTGCCCAATCTATTCAATGTCTTTTCATTTGAGCCTGTATTTCCAACAGTTAAGTCAAATATCTTAGCAATGCTTGTGCCTTGAACTCCTTTATATTCTTCTTTTTCACCTAAAATATTGTTTGCAACAATTCTGCCATGTTTGTTTGCAGGTCCTGCCAATGGAACCATAGTTGGAACTTTATTTATATAGTCCTCTACCTCGATTACATCCCCAATTGCATAAATATAGTCATCAGATGTTTTCAAATATTTATCTACTATTATTCCCCCACGGGAATTTTGTTTTAATCCTGCATCCTTTGCGAGTTCACCATTTGGTCTAATACCTATGGATAATATAACTATGTCTCCTTCAACCTTTTTACCAGATTGTAATATTACATTGGTTTTACCATCTTCATATTCAAATTTGCTTACTCCATCCTTTAGATGTAAGTCTACGTCCTTTGCTAATAAGTGTTCATGAACGATTTCAGCCATTTCAAAATCTAGTGGTGTCATAACCTGGTCAAGCATTTCCACTATTGAAACCTTTAATCCCAAATCATGCAAGTTTTCAGCCATCTCAAGTCCTATAAAACCACCGCCTACAACTACAGCCTTTTTAGGTTTATTTTCATTTATAAAACCTTTTATCCTATCAGTGTCTGGGATATTCCACAGACTAAATATACTTGGAGAGTCAATTCCTGGTATAGGAGGTTTGATTGGTGTTGAGCCTGTTGAAATGATTAAGTAATCGTAAGTTTCCTCATAGGAAGTTCCAGTATTTAAATTCTTTACGACAACTTTTTTATCTTCTTTTAAAATTTTTGTTACTTCTGATTTTATCCTGATATCCACATTAAATTTATTTTTAATAGCTTCTGGCGTTTGAACCAATAAAGCATTTCTTTCTTCTATAGTTCCACCAATATAATAGGGTAATCCACAGTTTGCAAATGAGATATATTCTCCTCTTTCAAATAGAATTATTTCTGCCTTTTCATCAAGTCTTCTAAGTCTAGCCAATGCTGTAGCCCCGCCTGCTACTCCGCCGATTATAAGTACCTTTTTACTCAAAATAATTCCCCCTTTAATTTTTTAAAATAACGCTTTCACAATTTTAATAGCTTCTTCATTTGTGACTCTATAGTATATTTCTGTACCTTTTCTTGATCCTTCGATTATACCAAATGCTCTTAACTTTCCTAAATGTTGAGATAATGTAGATTGTGGAACATCTAGACAGCTTTGCATAAAGCTTACATTGTTTTCGCCTTCTTCAAGTAAACCTTTTATGATACACAATCTTATAGGATGTCCCAATACTTTTAATAATTCTGCTTTTTCTTCTAATATGTATTTTTCTGTTTTCATTTCAAACTCCTCCTACATCCTTATATTTATATATTATGATATTGCGATATATATGTCAATGTTAAAGGAGATTAAATCTCATTGATAATTCTCAATAATTCTTATGTTTATTCGATTTTATCCTATGCCATTTAAGTATCAAATATGGTATAATTTTATTATATTGTAGACTCTGAAAAGAACTATCAAACAAAGAAATTACTATATCTATGCATTAATCAATCATTCATTATCTACGGTCATAGGGCTATAATATAAATATAGAACTCTGGAGGTATAATCATGAACAATGAAGATAAATTATTTGAATTAATGACTAAAATGCATGCTGAAATGCAAAATGAATTTATTAAAATGTATACCCAAATGCAAAATGAATTTGTTAAAATAAGGCAAGAAATGAAAGAAGGATTCAATGCCGTTAATTCTAGAATTGATAATGTAGAGAACGAATTAAAAGTAGTAAATTCTAGAATTGATAGTGTAGAAAGTGAATTAAAAGTAGTAAATTCTAGAATTGATAGTGTAGAGAGTGAACTAAAAGTAGTAAATTCTAGAATTGATAGTGTAGAAACTGAAGTAAAGGGAGTAAAAAAAGAATTAAATGATTTTAGAGAAGAAGCTAATGATAGATTTGATTCCATAGAAAATAAACTTGATGATATGGAGGCAAATAATGCTGATAGACACGTTACTATAAAAGGTGAAATTAAAAATATTAAAGCTACCCTATCAAAAGTAGAAATAATTACTGCTGATAATTGGAGTGATATTGCTAGAATGAAGTCTCATATAAAGAATAAAGTAAAGTAAAAATTTAGATAAGGATATTAGTTTCATAATATAAAAACACCTTGAACAATGAGGATAAATTATTTGAAGCATCCCTACATTCTTATATTTATATATTATGATATTGCAATATACATGTCAATAATAAAGGAGATTAAATCTCCTTTAATAATATCTTTTGCAATTAACAGTATCTTGAACGATTTGTAGTACTTCTCCAAATCTTTGAAAATGCACTATTTCTCTTTCCCTTAAAAATCTAAGAGTATCAGTAACACCTGGATCATCACTTACTCTAATTAGGTACTCATATGTTGATCTAGCTTTTTCTTCTGCCGCCATATCTTCATGAAGATCTGCTATTGGATCTGCTTTTGATTGAATGTACCCAGCTGTCCAAGATGCTCCTCCAGCATTGTGAGGAAATGGGCTTTTACCATGATTTACGTAATGTGCCTCGAATGGTGTGCCTTTTATCTGAGCTACAGTTGCATCTTTAACAAGTCTCCATACTAGAGTGCCAATGATTTCCCAGTGAGCAAGTTCTTCTGTACCTATATCTGTAAGTGTTGCTTTCCCTTGATTTGTTGGCATAGTCCATCTTTGTGTTAAATATCTTATTCCTGCAGATAATTCTCCATCTGGTCCTCCAAATTGTTCTATTATCATAGCAGCCAATGTTGGGTTTGTTGTATCTACCCTTACAGGGTACTCAAGCTTCTTTTCATATATCCACATAATAATCCTCCTTAAATCATATTGAAGTTGATTTCCCAAGGCCATGGTTCATTTATATAAGCCCAAGGATTTCTACTCATACCAGTATTTTTTAGAGGACCATATCTTGCCTGATACATTTCTTCTAATTGAGAATATTGTGCAGATGCGCTATTGTGCAGCCTTAATGCCCTTTCATCATCTGGGTGTGTATTTAGGTATAAGGCTGTTTCGATTAATATAAAATATACTTCCATTAATTCAACAAGCATATTCATCTGATCTCTATCCATAAATTTTCCCTCCTATATTTTTTTCTGAATAATAATAAGGGTGGTGTAATTCTGGGAAAAGAGTTCCAGCTCTTAATGCTTCTCTTTGGTCAAAAACTTGATTCATGATCTGAAATTTTATATAGGCTGTAGCTAATTGATTGCACCTATTACAATTGTCAGAATAATAATCTTCATTCATACTTTTTCCTCCTCAAATTTACTACTTAATTCATCATACGCACATTTGAAGGATATGTGCTAGTGATTTATAACTTAACAATTTAATTTAATTATTAAAAATTTAATAAAATTTATTAAATTGTTTAAAATAACTCTGGTAGTGTTATTAAAATTATAACTTTTTTGTACAATTTACCATAATTGGAACAGCTCTAACCTAATACCTATTTTTACATGATTATTCTTAAATTATTTACACATAATACTACTAGACAAACAATATTAACAAAATGAAAGGAGAAATTTAAATGGCAAGTAATAATAGTGGTAGCAATAGAATTTTAGTTCCAAACGCACGTCAAGCTCTTAATCAAATGAAATTAGAGATTGCATCAGAATTAGGTTTATCAAATTATGACTCAATAGATAAAGGTAATCTACCTTCAAGACAAAATGGATATGTTGGAGGTTATATGACAAGAAGACTAGTTGAGCATGCTCAACAAAGTCTAGGTGGAGGCACTGGTTCAATAATGACAGGAGAATCTCAAACTCCTCCAGGAAGATAATAAATTTAGAAATTAAAAAAGATAGGTATAATACCTATCTTTTTTAATGGCATATTTATCTACTTCCTAATTCTTTATCTAACATTATCAATCCTACGAATGCATCCTTTATACCTTCCAATTTGAATATAATATCCTTCATACTGTTTTCTTCTTCCAATTGTTCCTCAACGAACCATTGTAAGAATTGAATTGTTGGATATGACTTTTCTTCTTCAGCTAACTCAAGTAAAGAATTTATTTTTGAAGTTACCAATTCTTCATGTTTCAATGCATCTTCGAATACTTCTAAAAATGAGTCAAAATTATTTTTAGGTTGACTCATAGCTTGAATCTCAACCTTTCCATCCATATCAAAAATAAAATCGTAGAATTTCATTGCATGACTATTTTCTTCCTTAGCTTGTTCTACAAAGAAATGCGCCATACCATGCATATTCTTTTCTTTACAATATGCAGACATAGCTAAATAATAATAGCCTGATAATAACTCAAAATTAAATTGATCGTTTAATGCTTTTAATAATTTATCAGAAATCATGTTTACCCCCCTGTATATTTTTTCTATTTATTATAGTCTATATATTACCCATTAAAATCAGTGATTAAACTTTAAATTTCATTCCATAAGTATAATCCCCATAGCTTCATATATTTCAGTTGTAATATTGTCTGTCAATTCTATATTGTTATATTTTAAAAAGTCTATTAAACTTTTTTTCATTCCTTCTCCATAAATCCCATCAAGATCTCCTTTGTAGAAATTTAATTTCTGCAATCTTTTTTGAACCTCTAGTACATCAGCACCTATATCACCTGGTATTAAAGTTCTAAAATTATACCCAAAAGGTCCATAGGGTCCATTTGATATAAACACTGTACTACCTACCGTTATATGTTCAAAGAGATCTTCCACATCTGAATTTCTCATTCTAACACAACCACCAGAAACATTTAAGCCTATAGAGCCTGGCTTGTTTGTACCATGAATACCATAGTTACCCCAGGGCACATCTAAACCCATCCATCTGGAACCAAAACCTTCTCCCCATTTTTCTTTTGATACGATTTTAAATGTTCCCAGAGGTGTAGGTGATGTTGATTTTCCTGTGGCAACAGTGAATTTTTTAAGCACTTCTTTAGTATCACTATCCAACAGGTATAATGTTTTATTATCAACTTCAATATGAATCATTGTTTCATGCTTTTTTACCTTTCTATGAGCATCAGCATCAATATCTAAAGAATCTAACTTCCTTTGAAGCTTTAATATATGTATATTATTACCTATAATTATTAAAAAAAGAATAAGAATAAATAGCAAAAGTATTAATCTTTCTCTTCTCATGAAATCTCCCTCCTACATAAATTTATATGCAAGAGGTTAGAAAAATAAGCTATTATGTTATAATTATTTAAAGGGATAATATATTTTAGGTTATTTTTTATAAATCCGGGTTATAGATTTCATAAACACTATAAATAGAAATGTTTTCATTTGTTAATAATTTTATCAACTTAGGGATACTCTGTATTGGCATATTTACCTCTACCCCATTATATTTATATAAAATATCATCATAATCATCTATTAATCCAGAGTTATTTATGGTGTCAATTAATTTATTTTCAATAGTAGGTAAGTTCATACCCCCTAATAAGAAGAAAATTCGCTTTTTAATTTTTGAATTATCACTTGTATTTACCCTATTTACCAATAATATCTTATTCATTTTATGTAACTCCTTAACCTATTATTATGTTTTAATCGATAAAATTGAAATAAAATATATCTCCCAAAATTTTTTATACCCATATTTAATTATCTTAAGCAATAGTTAGGTATAATATTAATGATTTTCTTGGATAATTTGTTTTTATTTGTAATAATAATATAAACGCATACTAAAAATAAAAAAGGCTTCTATCGAAGCATTAAAACATTTAAGGAAGCCTTTTGCCCTAAAGGATAAGTTCAACTAAGTATTAGATGGAAAACCACCATCTAACACTAGTTTCCTATATGAAACTCATTGACGAAAAGTTCAATAATATAAAGGAAATTAAAAGTAGAACTTTCCTATTCGTTATAAGAAAAGCATTTAACGATGCATTAAGGTAGCTTTTCTTGAAACTCATTAACGGAGAGTCCATTAAATTAAGTATTCTAAATTGTAGGACTTTCCTATTCGTTATAAAAACAACTGAATTGGAGGAAAAAATGGAAGCTTATTTAGAAGGTTTAGAAGAATGTGTATTGTTTAAAAATGTAAAAAGAGAGGATATACTAAATTCGATAAAATCAATTCACTTTATTATTAAGGATTATGAAAATGAAGATATAATTGCGATTGAAGGTGACGATTGCGATAGTCTTGGAATTATACTAGATGGTAATATAGAAATTCATAAATCTTATTCTTCTGGCAAAGTAGTTACTATAAGCCATTTTAAACAAGGAAATATATTTGGTGAGGCTTTAGTATTTTCAGGTAAACATAAATACCCTGCCACTATTATCTCAACTAATAATTCAAAAATAATGCTTTTAAATAGGGATGATATAATAAAGTTAATGACTATAAATCCACAAGTTCTAAATAATTTTGTAGGTGTACTTTCAAATAGAATATTGATGCTTAACGATAGAATAACAAGTCTATCATTAGATACATTGAGAAAGAAAATCACTAATATTTTATTGCTTGAATATGGTAGACAAAAATCACAATATGTAACTCTTCCCTATAGCAGAAAGAAAATGGCAGAACTCCTTAATACTCCTCGACCATCCCTTTCTCGAGAACTTATAAAAATGAAAGAGGAAGGCTTAATCGATTTTTATAAAAATAAAATTAAAATCATTAATTTGAAAGAATTGGAGAAGATTTTATCGTAACAGTTTACCCACTTCACAATTGTTAGGACAAAGCTTTAGATTCTTTTTACGACCTCATTTTTTTTGTTTTAGTAGATTTTCTTCTTCTAATAGTGTATTATATTCAGTGGTTAAAAGACCAAAGGAGGAATGATCTTTATGAATTATGACTTAATTATTGTAGGTGCAGGTCCTTGTGGAATTTTCACTGCTCTTGAATTAAAAACACGAAATCCAGAATCGAAGATTTTGATTATCGAAAAAGGTAATTCAATAAGAAGAAGAAAATGTCCAAAACGTAAAACAGGAGTATGTGTAAGCTGTAAGCCATGCAATATTACAACAGGATTCGCAGGTGCTGGAGCTTATTCAGATGGAAAATTATCATTGTCTCCAGATGTTGGTGGAAATCTTCCTAAATACATAGGATATGATAAAACACAGGAATTAATTAATTATGTAGATGATATTTATTTAAAATTTGGTGCTGATATAACTATATATGGTATAGATAAAGAAAATGAAATTAGAGCAATAAGGAAAAAAGCAATCTCTAGCAACTTAAAACTTGTAGAATGTCCCATCAGACATATGGGGACTGAAGAAGGATACAATATATATTCTAGAATTGAAGAACATTTAATTAGCATAGGTGTTGAATTAAGATTTAGAAATCCTGTAAAGGATTTATTATTTGATGAAAATAATAATCTGGTTGGGGTTTTGGCAGACAAAGAATATTATTCAAAAAAAGTTGTAATTGCAGTAGGTAGAGATGGTTCTGATTGGCTAAGTCATCTATGTATTAAACACAATATAGATACAGAGACTGGTGATGTTGATATTGGGGTTAGGGTTGAGACAAGAAATGAGATAATGGAAGAATTAAATGAGTCTATGTACGAAAGTAAGCTCATATACTATTCTAGCACCTTTGATGATAAGGTAAGGACATTTTGTGCAAATCCTGGCGGAGAAGTTTCTACAGAGTATTATGATGAAAACTTGGCTGTTGTAAATGGGCATAGCTATAAATCTGATGCTCTTAAATCCCCTAATACAAATTTTGCATTATTAGTAACTAAACATTTTACAAAACCTTTCAACTCACCTATTGAATATGGTAAACATATTGCTAAGCTTGGTAATATGCTTTCCGGTAATAAAGTTTTAGTACAAAGATTTGGAGATTTGAAAAGAGGAAGAAGAACTACTGAAGATAGATTGTTTAGAAACAATATCACCCCTACATTGAAGGATGCTGTCCCAGGAGACTTAAGTTTAGTAATGCCATATAGAATATTAAAGAGTATTGAGGAAATGATTGAAGCATTGGATAATGTAGCCCCAGGTCTAGCAAGTGATGAAACCTTGCTATATGGAGTAGAGGTTAAATTCTATTCTAACAGAGTTGTTGTAGATAAAAACTTTGAAACCAATATTTCAAATCTTTATGTTGGTGGAGATGGTGCTGGAATTACAAGAGGTTTAATGCAAGCAAGTGTCAACGGAATAATGTTAGGAAGAATTTTGGAAAAATAGTTAAAAAGTAGTTGACTTTTATTATTTTTCATATAGAATAGAATTGTTGAATATTATGAAAAGGAGGTCGTGAAGATGATAATGACAAATAACAGAGTAAGAGTTTCAAATAAAATACATTTTAATAATTTTTATTCACGGCCTATGTTTAATGTTCAATAATACTGACAATTACCATAGGTATATACCTGTGGTTTTTTTATCTTACAATAATTGGCTTGTCTTTCCCCCCATGAGACACATTATTATTGATATAATATTAAATTCATATAAACCATAGGTTAAATGACCTATGGTTTTTTTGTTTAGGAGGGATAACTTGAAGGAATTTAAAAAATTATTGCAATTTTCAAAGGGCTACAAAACGATGTATATACTGGGAATACTTTCTATTATTGCATCTCAGATATTTAATACACTTGGTCCTTTGATCGTTAGAACTACAATTGATTCAATCATTGGAATTGAACCTATTACCTCCATTTATATTCAGAAATTTGTAAATATCTTAGGTGGTAAAGAATTCTTAGCAACTAGACTATGGATATTAGGTATAGTATTTATATTTAATACTGTATTAAGAGGAGTATTTCTTTATTTTAAAAATACCCTATCCAGTAGGTCATCAGAAAATATTGCGAAGAGAATTAGAGATGAGCTTTATGACCATATTCAAAGATTGCCTTATGAATATCACGTAAAAGCTGAAACTGGAGAGCTAATTCAAAAGTGTACATCAGACGTTGATACTATAAAAAGGTTTTTAGGTATCCAACTAATCGAAGTTGCAGGATCTATATTTATGCTTATATTTATATTGGGAATTATGTTAAGTCTTAATGCAAAAATGGTCATTATATCAATAATATTTATTCCGTTCATATTTGCATTTGCAGTTATTTTCTTTAATAAAGTTAAAGAAAATTTCGAAAAAGCTGATGAGGCAGAAGCCAAACTTTCGACTAATTTACAGGAGAATTTAACTGGAATAAGAGTTGTAAAGGCATTCTCACAAGAAAGATATGAATTGGATAAGTTTGAAGAAAAAAATCAAGATTATAGAAGACTGACTAATAAACTTATTTTAAATCTTTCTATGTATTGGTCTATTTCAGACTTCTTTAGTATGCTTCAAGTGGGTTTAGTTGTTGTTGTTGGAAGTTACCTCACAGTTATAGGAGAATTGACACTTGGAACTTTAGTAGCATTTATTAGCTATATCAATATGTTAATATGGCCCATAAGACAAATGGGAAGAACTTTGACAGATATGGGTAAAGCATTTGTTTCAATTAAAAGAATTGATGAAATCTTAGTTGAGCCTGTAGAGGTACTTGTTGAGAATGGTAAAGAACCTAAAATTAAAGGGAAAATTGAATTTGAAGATGTATATTTTGAATATGAAAAAGATAGACCAGTTTTAAAGAATATATCATTTACTGTTAATCCTGGAGATACAATTGCTATTATAGGGTCTACTGGCTCTGGAAAGAGCTCTTTAGTGCATCTATTGCCAAGGCTGTATGAATACAATAAAGGCTCGGTAAAAATTGATGGCGTGGAATTAAATACAATTGATAAGCATTGGATAAGAAAGAATGTTGGGCTGGTATTACAGGAACCTTTCCTTTATGCTAAAACCATTAAGGAGAACATAAGATTATCAGACCCAAGAATGCCAGATATAAAGGTATTTAACGCGGCCAAAACTGCAAAGGTTCATGATGATATAAATTCTTTTGAAGACAAGTACGAAACACTTGTAGGAGAAAGAGGGGTTTCATTATCCGGCGGGCAAAAACAGAGGATGTCAATTGCTAGAACTATAATCAATGAATCTCCTATTGTGGTATTTGATGATTCATTATCTGCAGTAGATACAGAGACAGATGTGGAAATAAGAAAGGCATTAGCATCTAGAAAGCATAAAGCTACTACAATTATTATATCCCACAGGATATCAACAGTTTCAGAAGCGGATATGATTTTAGTAGTTGATAAAGGTGAGATAATCCAAAGGGGCACTCACAAAGAGTTAATAGAGGAAGAAGGTTTATATCGACGCGTATATAATATCCAATCCTCTTATGAAGAGGAATAGGTGGTGATTGTATGGAAAAAAATGAGCAAATCAATGATAAAATGAATTTAAATATATGGAAAGATTTTTATGAATATCTTAAGCCTTACAAAAAGGAATTTCTTAAGCTTATTGGATTGATGATTATGCTAGGAACTTTAGATAGTACATTTCCTCTACTATCCAAATACGCAGTAGATAATTTCGTTAATACAAAGAGTTTAAATGGCCTAGGTTATTTTGCAGTTATTTATCTCTTAGGGATTTTGATGCTTTGTACGATAATATATTTATTTATAGCACAGGCTGGAAAATTGGAAACTAAAATGGCTTATGATATTAGAAAAATAGGCTTTACAAAGCTACAGGAATTGCCACTATCATATTATGATGATAAGGCTGTTGGATGGTTAATGGCAAGGATGACATCCGATATAACTAGATTAAGTGAAACCATATCATGGGGATTGGTAGACTTTTCATGGGGACTCACTATGATGACTGGTGTTACAATCTATATGCTAATATTGAATTATAAACTTGCGCTTATAACCCTATCTGTCATTCCACCATTGGCTATAATAAGTGTATATTTTCAAGAGAAAATACTTAAGGCACAGAGGAAGGTACGAAAGATAAACTCTCAAATAACAGGAGCTTATAACGAAGATATTCAAGGGGCTAAAACGACTAAAACCTTAGTAAGAGAAGATTTGAATTTAGAGGAATTCTCAGAGCTTACTACTTCACTAAGAGATAGTTCCATCAAAGCGACAATTCTTTCTTCAATATATCTTCCTATTGTATTAGTATTCGGTAGTATAGGTACAGCTTTGGCTATAACCTATGGTGGTAAATTTGTTATGCTGGATATAATATCATATGGCACACTGGTGGCGTTTTTATCCTATGCTGCACAGTTCTTTGAACCTGTAAGGCAAATGGCAGTAATCTTTGCAGAGGTGCAATCTGCACAGGCTTCAGCTGAAAGAGTGTTCTCACTATTGAAAGAGGATCCTTGTATCAAGGATAGAGAAGATGTAATAGAAAAATACGGCTCCATATTTGAACCTAAAAAAGAAACTTGGCCTGAAATAAATGGAAAAGTAGAATTTAAAAATGTAGACTTTTCATATAAGGATGGAGAAGTTGTTTTAGAGAACTTTAACCTAAAAGTAAATCCAGGTGAAACAATTGCTCTAGTTGGCGAAACAGGTTCAGGTAAATCGACTATAGTAAATCTATTTTGTAGGTTCTATGAGCCAACAAATGGTGAAATATTAATAGATGGGATTAATTATAAGGATATGCCTCAAAATTGGATACATGAAAATTTAGGATATGTATTGCAATCACCTCATCTATTTAGCGGAACAATAAAGGATAATATTAGATATGGTAAATTAGACGCAACAGACGAGGAAATCATTGAGGCAAGTAAGCTTGTAGATGCGCATGAATTTATTATGGCTACTGAAAAGGGTTATGACACCGAGGTAGGAGAAGGAGGAAACCTTCTATCAACTGGACAAAAACAGTTAATATCCTTTGCCCGGGCAATAGTTAGAAATCCTAGACTATTTGTACTTGACGAAGCTACTTCATCCATTGATACTGAAACAGAAAAGATAATTCAGGATGCTATACAAAAAGTTCTTCAGGGAAGAACTAGCTTTGTAATCGCCCATAGATTGTCAACTATTAGAAATGCTGATAGGATTTTGGTAGTAAGAGATGGAAGGATTACAGAATCTGGAAATCATAAGGAGCTTATTAAACTCAAAGGATATTATTATAATCTATATACTAATCAGTTTATAGATGAGGAAAGCAAGAGTATATTAGGGTAGGAATTCAGAAACTGGCTTAACCGAAAATGATTTAGAAGAAATATTAGCCTTTATCAAAAATGAAGAAACTGGCAAAATTGTAACAATAGATAGTGAAGATGGCACTAAAGTTGAGGTTGTATTAGAATAGGTAATGGGAAAAATAGGTCATTAGGGACAACAGTCCCCAATGACCCTTTATCTAAATTGGATATTTAAAAAAGGTAAATCTTCACCAGATTCATCTGGTATTCTTTTAGATAAAAGATATTGTTTTGTTATATCACTTAAACCTATGGAAATAATAACTCTATCTTCAAATTCCTCAAAATCAATATCATTAACATATGTTTGATTTATATCCTTTAAAACATCTAAATCTAAATCATCCGATAATTTAGATTCTCTAAGCTCGATTACCATATTATTATCTATAAAATTTACAGTAGTTGATGGAATATCAGGAAATGCGGCATAAAATTGAGCCTCTTCTCCTTCATATGCTGAAAAATAGATTTTAAATCCATTACCTTCAACTTTCAAATCGCTTACAACACCTTTATCCGATGATTTAGCTGCCATACTTTCCCCTACTTCACTCCACTTATCTTCCTTTGATAATTCATATTCTCCATCTTTCTTAATAGCACGAACTAAGTATGGAAACACTTCATAAGAATTGATGTTATTTCCACCACTTACCTCAAATATCAATTCATCATCACTTATGGCAGATTTAAAAATAACGTTATTCTCTAATATAGGTAATATATATACTTTTTTCTCCTTAAAATTAACTATATTAAAATATATGTCATTTTCATTTTTGAATTTTACCAGTACCTCATTATCATTAATTGTAGTGTATTCAAGAAAATTCTTCCCGTAATATTCTTTTATGTCTTCTATAGATGCAGGAAAATCCTGGATTTTAGTTTGTCTAATATTATTGCATGAAACTATGAAAATACCAGCCAGTAGAATCATAATTAAATAAAAAATATTTTTTGTTGTATTTTTTGTTGTACTCATTTATATCATCTCACTATTTTATAATATATTTACAGAAATTTAGCTTATTGAATAAATATCTTGAATAATACCACTAGAGGAAAATTAAAAGAATAATAAGATTTATTTTCGTACACGAAAGAGCACCTCAAATTACTAGGGTTAACCACTACAGTTTAATCTATTTTACCTTATGCTGACTTTGTAACCATGCAACTTTAAAAAAGGGCAGTTAATTGTCTCCAACCAACTGCCCATTATCTAAATCAAAAACATGCCTATTATAGTTGTAACAATCAATCAAATAACAACGGGCTTGAAGTTTCTTCATGTTAATTCAAATGGATCAACTCCGCATATAGCTGCAGCTGAAATTACAGCCCAAGGTATTCTACTCCCCTTCCCAATGCCGTACCAAATAATGCGGATACAGACCCCGTTAAAGTAGAATAAATTTAAATGCAAATTAGGACCACATACTAATATTTATAGGTCATACCTTTTAGTTATTAGTCTATTCTCCAATCCATATGCTTTTCAATCCAAATAAAAGATATTAGACAGAAGATACATAGAACTAAAATACTAATCCAATCAAAACTACCCTTCAATGCATTTCTTATGGCAATAGCAGCGTACCTAGTCGGGAAAACATAAGTGATATATAGTAGTAATGGTGGCAATACAGTTTCGGGAATAAATACAGGAGATACAAAAACTATTATAGGATGAACAATTTGGGTTATTATACTAGCTTGTTTAGCATCTCGGCTACGTAATCCTATATAAACTCCCACTGCAGACAAAGAATATCCAGCAATCAATAGAACTAAAATTAAAGAAATATTAAAATAAATATTCAACTTAAGTAAATATTTACCAACCAAAAATATTATTAAATAAGACGGTAAACTTATAATCGTTGCTTTTGTTACATAAGCAACCACTAAATTAAATCGCCTAATTGGAAGTACAGCATAAAAATCAAATCCTCTAATCTGCTTTAAAACACCAAATTCCTGACCCAGTGATAACATTGTCCCTGTAACCATAGACATTACCATATTCCCTGATAAAGCATATATCATATAGTTACTATTATCTCCTACAAAGATATACAAAAATGCCAAAAAACTAATTGGAGATACCAATACAACTAAGAAGGAAAATTTCCAATTTAGCCTTAAATCTGCAAATGCTGACTTTATTAAAATCCATTGATTCGATAATTTTAGTTGATTTTGGGTACGATATTCGGCATTGTTCTTCAATTCTTTAATAGTCATACTAACCCCTCCTCACCATTGTCGTATTTTTCACTTACACTGTATAAATATGCATCAGCCAATGATGGTAATAAGATTTGAATGTCTCTTATATGTGGGTTAATATTACTAGTTAGAATTTCTTTGATACGTTCTTTTAATATCTCTCTAGCAACGACTATTTGATATGTAGTACTATCAACTCTAGCCGCTCCTAGATTTTCAATTAAATATTGAGGTATAACAATGTCATGATATACACTAAAGACTATTCTACACGTATTTGATGCTTTAGATATTAACTCCTTAGGTGTACCAAGATGAGTAATTTGCCCCTTCTGTATAATCGCCACACGATCAACTAATGATTCTGCCTCCGCTACATTATGAGTAACAAGTAATATCGAAGACTGTGTTTCATTCTTAATTTCTTTTAATAATTCCCATAGAGTATTTCTATGTTCAGGATCCATATCATTTGTGGGTTCATCCAAAATTATTAATCTTCTAAATCCTATGATTGTCGCGATAAAAGAAATAATTCTAATTTCGCCTCCGCTTAATGTGTCTATAATACGATTTTTTAAGTTTAGTATGTTGAACCTCTCTAATAAATAGATTGATTGTTCATTAGCACTTTTGGCATTAAGTCCCCTCAGAATTCCTGTATAATATATATGCTCATAAACAGTTAGGTTCCTATGAGTATATATAAGCTGACCCATGCTACAAATTGTTTTTGGTATTATCTCTGGGTAATCTGCTATATTATATCCATCAATTATTATTTTTCCAGCTGATGGTTTTAAAATTCCCGAAATCTGCCGGACTAAAGTAGTTTTTCCAGCTCCATTTGGACCCAATAAACCCAATATTTCACCTTCATATAATGTTAAATTTAAATCATAATTAGCATAATAATCTTCGTATTTTTTGTATAAACCTACGATGTTCAAAAGCGTTTTTTCATCCTTTAGATACATTAAGACCCTCCCCATGAGGGTTACTTTTGAAGTCTAATTAAGAGACCTCCTTTGCAATCCCCATTTTATTTTTAAATTAATACAACATTTTATCATCATAAAACCACTCCTTTTCATTTTTTCATTTTATAAAGTTAAGTTAAAATTGGGGACTACAAACCACCCATTTCTATTATTTATACTTTATAAATATAATAACATATTTTTAACAATTTACATAGGTAAAGCTACCTATGTTATTATTCATACGATACGTATATTATTTAACCATGCAACTTTAAAAAAAAGCAGTTGATTGTCTCCAACCAACTGCCCTATTATCTAAATCAAAAATATACCTATTATAGTTGTAACAATCAATCCAATAATCACTGGCTTGAAGTTTCTACGTGTTAATTCAAATGGGTCGACTCCACATATAGCTGCAGCTGGGATTACCGCCCAAGGGATTACCGTTCCTCCACCTATCCAAATCGCAGCTATCTGTCCTAAAGAGCTTAAGGTCGGAACTCCCCTTCCCAGTGCCGTACCAAATAATGCGGCAACAGACCCTGTTAAAGATAATCCTGAAAAGCCTGAGCCATCTAAGCCAGTTATACCACCTACTGTAGTCAAAGTAATGGCTGCTATGCCCTTATTTAAGGGTACTGCATTTGCTAGAGCAAGCCCTAAGTCGTTTACCAAACTCTGAGAGTTTTGAGGCAAATATTCGCCTATTACCTTAGTAAAACCGTCCCCACCAAGATAGAAAAATGCTGCAACAGGAATAACTGGACCAAATATTTCAAATCCAAATTTGAGTCCTTTCACAAGATATTTAGTTATTTCTTCAAGTGCCTTTCCTTTGTGTATCAATATAGAAACCAAAATTAATATAAAAATGGCTGTGCCACCTATTAACGCTGTAGCATCTCCACCTTGTAGATTTGTAACCAACATGATTATTACATCTATAGCAAATAGTATGGGTATTAGAATCGCTAAAGTTTTCTTTGTTTTTTCACTTAGTAAATCCTTAAAATCTTCATCATCCTTGCTTATAACCTTAAGGTTTCCGTTATCAACCTTCAATTTACCAGACTTTAAATCTTGTTTCAAAAAAACAAAGGCGATTACTGTAGTTACAATCCCCATGATAAATACCAAAGGGATACTTGTTGATATCATTTCTCCGACTGCTATTCCAGCTGCATCAGCCGTAAGTTTAGGTGCTCCTTGGATTATAAAGTCTCCTGATAAGGCAATCCCATGCCCAAACAGGTTCATGGCCATTGCTACCCCCAATGCTGGTAAGCCTGCCTCAATTGCGATAGGAAGCATTACAGCACCTATTAATGCTACAGCTGGAGAAGGCCAGAAAAACCATGAGATAACCATCATAAGAATGCCTATTGTCCAATAAGCCATGGATGGATTTTTTATTAGTTTTGTAAAAGGAGATATCATTAGGTCATTTATACCAGTTTTCGTAAGTATTGTACTCATAGCAACTATAACAGATATTATTAGTATAGTCCCTATTAATTCCACAATGGCAAATATAAAACTATTAAAAATAGTCATTATACCACTGGATATAGAGTTGGTTGCAACTATAGCTAAAAGAAAGATTCCAACAATACATATTAACGTAGTATCCCTCTTTCTTATCATTACAGCTAATATTAATAGAGTAAAGACAAGGTAGATATAGTGAAGAGCACTTAAGTCAATATCCATACAATCACTCCTCGCATAAAATTATATTTACATTACAATATGCAGGAGTAGATTATATGGTGAGTTGTTATTCTTTTATTAGGTTAATATATAGGGTGAAAAATAAATATCCTCCAATATAACCTCCTATGATATCTGTAGGCCAATGGACTCCTAAATACATTCTGCTAATTCCCATTAACAAAATAAATACGATTGCCAATGTATATATCAAACTTTTCTTATTTTCATACTTTCTAGACAGTAAAAAGGCTATAGTTAAATACATACTCATAGTAACCATGGAGTGTCCGCTTGGATAGCTTAATCCTCCTTGTTTTACTAGTATGAAATCTAGGGGTCTAGTACGATGAAAAATTTGTTTTAGTATAAAATTCAAAATCCAACTTCCTAAAGAGGATATAAGTAAAAGTTTTGACATATAGAGTTTTCGTTTTTTTAGTGAATCGACAATCCATATACTCATTACTGGAACTAAAAAATATCCAGACCCTATAAAAGATATAATTCTCATAACTGAAAATACTACGGGATTGGCATTGCTATGTAAATATTCTAGAATAACTTCATCAAATAATATTCCTTCTGATGAGTTTCTTACAGCCAATCCAATGGATAAAAATATAATTAAGCATAATATTATAAAAAAGGCTTCTAAAGAAGCGTTATTTACATTAATGAAGCCTTTTTTGAAACTCATTAACGGAAAGTCCATTAAATTAAGCATTCTGAATTGTCGGACTTTCCTATTCGTTATAAAAAATATCTTAAATCTTTTGTTATTCAAGTTAAACCTCCGTACCTGCTTATTACCATATATTATACTAAAAAAGATAGCTTTGTCAGCTATCTTTTTCTCTTTCTCGCTGGTGCCATATGAATTGCAATATCATCTAATCCTAATGTAGCCTCATAGAAAGCCTCTGAAAGAGTTGGATGTGCATGGATAGTACGCATTATTGCATTTGCATCCATATCATTGGCTATTGCTAATGCTCCCTCATGGATTAAATCATTAGCATGGGGTCCAAGTATATGAACTCCAAGGACTTTGTTGTCATCACATCTTGAAAGTATCTTTACGATACCATCACCTTCACCTAGTGATAGTGCCTTACCATTTGCTCCAAACATAAATTTACTAGATTTATATTCGATACCTTTCTCCTTAAGTTGTTCCTCAGTAAATCCAACTTGTGCCACTTCATTCAAGGTAAATACACATGCTGGCCAATGGTCCAGATTAATATCTGGTGTATGCCCCATAATCTTTTCAGCTACATATACTCCTTGTGCTGAGGCTACGTGTGCTAGTTGTATACCTTTACTGTTTACATCACCTATAGCATAAATGCCATCTATAGTGGTTTCAAAATCATCGTTAACTTTTATTCCCCTATTGGAATATTCTATCCCAACTTTATCAAGGTTTAATCCTTTTACCAAAGGAGCTCTACCTGAAGCAATAAGAACATAATCTCCAACGACTTCTATTTCTTCATCCTTCTCTTTATATTTTGCAACTACCTTAAGCTTGTTGCCTTCCTTGATGATTTCCTTAGCTCTGATATCTACATAAACGTCTATGCCTTGTTTCTTTAGTAATGGTGTAAGACGTCTTGATATTTCTTTGTCTGCATCTTTTAATATTCTTGATGCAAGAAGAATAACTTGAGAGCCTAGTTCTTGATATATACTTGCAAATTCAAGCCCTATTACCCCTCCCCCAACTACTATTAGGGTTTCTGGTATTTCTTCCATTTCAAGTATATCATCAGAAGTGATTACCCCTGGAAGATCAACACCTTTTGTTTCTGTCATTTGAGGGAATGATCCAGTTGCAATAATTATATTATCAACTTCAACTTCTCTAGTTCCCCCTGCTAATAATTCTACAGAAATGGTGTTTTTATCTTTTATTGTTGCAGTTCCAGGTATAAATTCAATATTTTTATAGGAAGAAATGAGCTTTTCTATACCTGTTACAAGAGTGTTTACAACTTTGTTTTTTCTCTCCTGTAACACTTTCCCATCCATTCTAAATCCGTCTACTTCAATACCAAATTCATTTGCTCTCCTAAAATTGTTCATGATTTCAGCATTTCTAAAGTAGGTTTTAGTAGGGATACAGCCTCTATTGAGGCATGTTCCCCCTACTTCTCTATTTTCAATTAAATAAACTTCTGCTTCAAGTTGTGCAAGCCTTATAGCTGCCACATAACCTCCTGGTCCTGCACCTATTATAGCTATCTTTTTTGTCAAATACTACACCTACCCTTCGTATTTTACTATAGGATTTCTTGCAGCCTTCGTTTCATCTGGCCTTCTTACTATAGTATCGTGAGGTGCTGTCTTTAATAAGTCAGGATTTTCTTCAGCTTCTTTGGCTATTTTTATCATAGCTTCAGCAAATAAATCTAATGTTTCTTTACTCTCTGTTTCAGTAGGTTCAATCATTATAGCTTGATTGATAATTAGTGGGAAATACATTGTTGGTGGATGGAATCCATAATCCAATAACCTCTTCGCCACATCCATGGATGTTACCTCACTTAGAGTATCATGTAATCCACCCAATACAAATTCATGTTTGTAAATTGTATCTATAGGTAGATAATAATGTTCCTTTAATTTGCTTAGTAGATAGTTTGAGTTCAATACCGCAATATCCGATGCCTTCTTTAATCCATCACTACCCATTGATAATATATAGGTATAAGCTCTAACTAAAATCCCAAAATGTCCATAGAAGTCTTTTACTTTTCCAATTGATTTTGGATAGTTGTAATCAAGGAAATATCTATCTCCATCTTTTTCTACCATTGGAACTGGTAAATATTCAACTAAAGCCTTTTTAACTCCTACAGGTCCTGAACCTGGTCCCCCACCACCATGTGGTGTTGAGAATGTTTTATGAATATTAAAGTGAACTACATCAAACCCCATATCTCCCGGTCTTGCATGACCTAAAATAGCATTTGCATTTGCACCATCGTAGTATAACAATCCACCAGCTTCATGAACTAGTCTAGCTATTTCTTTAATATTTCTATCAGCTATGCCTAATGTATTTGGATTTGTAAGCATAAGTCCAGCTATATCATCACCTAATACAGCCTTTAAAGCCTCTAGATCAACTAAACCTTCTTTTGTAGATTTAATTTCCACTGTAGAATATCCAGCCATAACTGCTGTTGCTGGGTTAGTTCCATGAGCCGAGTCTGGAATTATAATTTTATTTCTCTTAAAGTCCCCTCTATTTTCATGGTAGGCTTTAATTAGCATAATACCTGTAAGCTCCCCATGAGCTCCAGCTGCTGGTTGCAATGTCATTCTATCCATTCCAGCTATTTCACAAAGTGATTTTTCCAACTCATACATTAACTGTAATGAACCTTGGATACAATTTTCTGGTTGATAAGGATGGACGTTTACAAATCCATCGTATCTTGATGTTTCTTCATTGATCTTAGGGTTGTACTTCATTGTACAAGATCCTAAAGGATAAAATCCTGTATCCACACCATAGTTTTTATTGGATAGGTTTGTATAGTGTCTTACAACATCTACCTCACTTACTTCTGGAAAATTGAGTTCTTCATCAGTTAAAAATTCTTTAGGTATTAAATTATCTAAATTAACATCTTCAACATCTAGAGGTGGCAATTTGTAAGCTTTTCTTCCTGGTCGTGATAATTCGAATATTAGCTTATCATACATATTATATCCCCTCCATTACGTTTACTAATTTATCTATTTCTTCTTTAGTCCTCTTTTCTGTCACTGCATATAGGACACCATTATTGAATTGGGGATAATCTGTTCCAAGGTGATATCCACCTATAATATTTTCTTTCTCTAATTCCATTGCCATATGGTTAGCATCAATATCTGAAGTAAGTGCAAATTCTTTAAAGAAAGGTTTATTGAATAATGGCTTGAATTTACCCGATTTGGTCAATTGTTCAAAGGCATAATGTGCTTTTTTTGTGCTTTGCATAGCAACTTCTTTTAAACCATCTTTCCCTAAAGTTACCATATAAATAGTTGCTCTTAATGCGTTTAATCCTTGATTTGAACAAATATTTGAAGTAGCTTTTTCACGTCTTATATGTTGCTCTCTTGCTGTTAATGTTAAAACGTAGGATCTCTTGCCATCCAAATCTGTAGTTTCTCCTACAATTCTACCAGGTAATTTTCTCATATATTCTTTCTTTGCTGCCATAAAACCTAAGTAAGGACCTCCAAAGCTAACTGGAATACCCATACCTTGTGCTTCCCCAACAACTATATCAACATCCAATTCACCAGGCTTTTTAAGTATTCCTAATGAAATTGGATCCACAGAAGCAACAAAACTAGCCTTCTTAGCTTTATGTGTAATTTCAGCAGCCTTTTTTAAATCTTCAATTATTCCAAAGAAGTTTGGACTTTGAAGTATAACTGCTGCTGTATTGTCACTTACTTTATTTTCTAATTCTTCTAAATCTGTAACACCGTCTTTCATATCCACTTCAACAACTTTTAAGTGTTGTGCATGTGCATATGTCTTAAGAATTCTTCTTGCATCTGGTTTTACAGTTTTAGATATGATTATTTCTTCTTTTCTTGATACAGATGCCGCCATAATAGCCGCTTCGGCAATAGCAGTTCCACCATCATATAGTGAGGCGTTTGCAACATCCATACCAGTTAAATTACAAATCAAAGTTTGAAACTCAAATATATATTGTAATGTTCCTTGGCTTATTTCTGGTTGATATGGTGTATATGATGTATAGAATTCACTTCTTGATATAAGTTGATCTATTACAGAAGGTATATAGTGATCATATGCACCTGCTCCAAGGAAACTAGGCATTTCACTTATACTGCAATTTTTCTTTGCCAATGATGATAGGTATGAAGATACTTCCAATTCACTTTTTGCTTTAGGTAGATTTAATTCCCTATTTAGCTGTACATCCTTTGGAATATCATCAAATAATTGATCTATAGAGCTTAGGCCTATGGCCTCCAGCATCTGTTTTTCATCATCAGGAGTTATTGGAATATAAGGATACATAATTATTCCTCCTCAGCTAATAACTTTTCATAATCCTCACTTGTCATTAATTCATCAATTTGAGATTTATCTGACATTTCAATTTTTACTATCCAATTGTCATATGGGTCTGAATTAAGTAATGCTGGGTCATCTATCAACGCTTCATTAACTGCTACCACTTTACCACTTACTGGAAGATATACGTCTGATGCAGCCTTAACAGATTCTACTGCTGAAAAAGCTTCTTCTTGGTCAAATTCGTCATCAATTTCTGGTAGTTCAACGTATACTATATCTCCAAGATTATGTTGTGCATAATCTGTTATGCCTATATATGCTTCTTCTCCATCTACTTTAACCCACTCATGATCATTTGTGTAATATAAATCCTTTAATACTTTCATCATAGACCCTCCTATTTATTTATTATTTTTTTAAAAATCTTCTATCAATAATTCTAGCTTTTACAGGTTTGTTTCTAATTATTATATCTATTTCTGTACCTAAATCTATATATCTAGTATCTATTAAGGCATTACCTATATTCTTCTTAAGAGTTGGGCTCAAATACCCAGTTGTAACATGCCCTATTCTTTCTCCGTCTTTATAAACCTCATAGCCTTCTCTAGGTATGCCTCTTTCTATTAATTCGAAACCTACCAATTTTCTTTTCATACCATCATTAAAGTATTTGTTCAACGCTTCTTTACCTATAAAATCAGAAGCTTTTTTAAGTTTGACAAAGAATTTGAAATCTCCCTCTAATGGGTTAATATCTTGAGATATCTCATGCCCATATAATGGCAATGCTGCTTCAAATCTTAATGTATCCCTGCAGCCTAAACCTGTAGGTTTAACTCCTTCTTCTTTACCTGCTTCTAATATATCTCTCCATACTTTTACTATACCTTCATTATCAGTATAGATTTCGAATCCATCTTCTCCAGTATAACCTGTTCTAGATATTAGGCATTTAACACCATTTATGTCTACATTGTCTGCTAAGTGGAAAAACTTTACTTTTTCTAAATCAAAAGTAGTTAATTTTTGAAGGATTTTTTGTGCAAGAGGACCTTGAAGTGCAACTTCACCAACTTCTTCCGATATATTATCTACAACTACATCAAATCCTTCTTTTTGTTTAAGTATCCATTCATAATCCTTATCAACATTTGATGCATTTACTACTAATAGATAATGTTCATCATTGAACTTATATACTAGTAAATCATCTACTACTCCTCCGCTTTCATACGTCATAAAGGTGTAAATTATTTGTGTGTCAACCATTTTAGAAATGTCATTGGTAAGCAAGTAATCAAGAAACTTTGCCGATTCTTTTCCAGTGACCTTGATTTCACCCATATGAGACACGTCAAATAGCCCCGCTGCATTTCTTACTGCTTCATGTTCCACAACTAAACCTTGACCCTCGTATTGGACAGGAAGTGCCCAGCCTGCATAGTTAACGATCTTTCCCCCTAACTTTACATGTTCATCATATAAAGGGGTCTTTTTTGCATCCATTTAACCACTCCTTTCATTATTTATGTTATAATAAATGCAACTACGGAAATAAAACTCTATAAGTTTTATTTTTATGCATTTATTGAAACGGTTTATAATATATAATATAGTATTGATATTCTACCCTAATAATTTTATGTTAAACCTTTAAGACTTTGTTAAAACTTTGTTAAAAAAAATACTAAGGTAGTATGTCTTTATTATACATAAGGAGGAAAATATATGCAATACCGATATGTAACAAAAGATAATATTAAGGTATCACAACTGGGTTTTGGCTGTATGAGATTACCTATTTTAAACAATGATTCTGGGCAGATTGATGAAGAGAAAGCGACAGAAATGTTACATTATGCAATTGAAAATGGTGTAAATTATATTGATACAGCTTATCCATATCATCAAGAAATGTCAGAGCCATTTGTAGGAAAAGCTTTGAAAAATGGACTTAGAGAAAAGGTATATTTAGCAACAAAACTTCCAGTATGGCTAGTTAAAACTTATGATGACTTTGAAAAATATTTAGATGAACAATTAGAAAAACTTCAGACTGAATATATCGACTTTTACCTATTACACTCACTTTATGAGAAAACTTGGAGGAATATAGTTGATTTAAATGTCTTTAAATTTATAGAAGAAGCAAAGAAAAAAGGTAAAATTAAATACATCGGATTTTCATTCCATGATGAATTGCCCCTGTTTAAAGAAATTATGGACTCTTATAATTGGGATTTCTGTCAAATTCAATTAAACTATATGGATAGAAATTATCAAGCAGGCTTAGAAGGGTTAGCATATGCGAAACAAAAAGATATTTCTGTTATCATTATGGAACCTATAAAAGGTGGCAAACTTGCAAATGCATCTGATGATATCTTAAATGTTTGGGATAAGAATGATATTAAAAGGACACCTGCTGAATGGGCTTTAAGGTGGCTTTATAATCTAAATGATATATCCATTGTTCTAAGTGGTATGTCAACATTAGAGCATGTAAAGGAAAATCTAAAAACTGCACATGAAGGTCTTCCTAATTCTTTAACAGAAAAAGAGCTAAATTTAATTGATGAAGTTACAAAGATTTATAACGATAAATTTAAAGTGGGTTGTACAGCATGTGAATATTGCCTACCATGTCCTTCTAATGTATCTATTCCAAATATCTTCGAATTATATAACAATATTTATGTTTATGGAACAAAAGAACAATCCTTAAATTCTTATAAAAAGTATAAGGAACTTGAAAAGGATGCTTCTCAATGTATAGAATGTGGAGCTTGTGAAGGTAGTTGCCCTCAGCATCTAAGTATCATAGAACTCTTAAAAGAAGCAGATAAGGCAATGATTTAAAAAACATAGCACCAGTTCTTTAAAAAATTCTGCTGATGATACACAGCTGATTTACAATTCCATAAAAGGGGAGATTTCTTGACTTCACTGGGGATGACAACGCTGAAGTCATTTCGACCGAAGTGGAGAAATCTCCGTTTTTTATAAAACCTGTAAAAAGGTATACTATTAAATAAACCCTTCCTTTTGTATAAAATAAAAGTTTTACACAATCTTTGAATACCCGGGCATATTTCCCAATATTATAGCTCCTTTATTGATTTAAAATGACATTCTTAATATACTTAACGTTATTATTAGCTTTTTCTAAATCAATTTCAGCATCAATTTTTTCTACTTTAATAATATTGCTATTTATTATATCTAGTGCTATTTCTCTCGCTTTCTTTAAATTACTTAGACTTTCTTTTGTTTTTAAACTTGTGCTTCTATTTATTAATCTATTATAAGCTATGTTAATATCTAAATCTAGAAAAAATGTAATATCTGGTTTTTCAATATAGTCAATTAAAATGTCACAAAGTTTTGTACTTTGATTAAATAATTTCGTATAAGTTAGAAAAGATAACAAATGCCTATGACATAAAATATAGTCATATCCTAGATAATTTTCTCTTCTATGCTCTAATAGTCCCCAAAAATAAGTAAAACTCAATAATTGACTATCTATTTCTTTGTCTTTATTAGTTGGCTCATTATTAGTATGTACAAGTTCAATAATTTCAGAAAATCTTTTACTCAAGCTAGTAATCATGGGATTTAAGCATACTACATTGTACCCATCTGCTTTCAACTCTCTTTCAATTGACTCAATATAGGTACTCTTCCCTGAACCATCTATTCCAGAAAAGGCAATAAGTTTTGGTTTCATAAGTATCCTCTCCTTTTGCTAGAAATTATCTATAATATATTTTTTTATCTTTTTATATGCAGCATCTATTTCATAATTTATATTGTCTTCTAAAAACCATCCACCTTCATTATTGTATATTACCGCATTATCATTTGTTAATAATTTCTCATTTAAACCAAATTGTTTTGGATTATTAAAAGCATATGACCCTGGCAAAGGTGTCCACCTAAATAATGATATTCTATCAATATATTCTTTATTTTTCTCTAAAAAACAAATACTCTCTTCGGTTGTTTCTAAGTTTTCTCCAGGAAACCCGTGTATAAAAAAGATTTTGGACTTTATACCATTTTCATTGCACAACTTCAAAGCCTTCTCATTCTCCTCAACTGTGATTCCTTTATTCATATATTTTAGCATTCTATCACTTCCTGATTCCATACCAAGTTTTAACTCTATACAATTCGATTCTCTCATTTTCTTAAGCATTTCATTGTCAATTGTATCTACCCTAGATAATGCTGACCATATTAAATCTGTTTTTTTGATTTCATTACATATTTCAAAGACCTTATCTTTTCTAATAGTGAAATTTTCATCATTTATAACAAAACCTTTTATGTTATATTTTTCTTTCAAGTACATTAATTCATCATAAATATCTTTTGCTTCTCTATACCTATGTTTTTTGATTTGACTACTACAAAAATAACAATTAAAAGGGCAGCCTCTACTAGTAAAAATATGTACCATTCTCAGATCCATCCTAGAAAGACGATCTTCAAAAATAAAATCCTCCTCTGGTAAAAGTTCTCTAGCTGGAAATTGCAAATCACTTAGATTTTTAATCGATTCAGCAAATTCAATATCATCATTATAATTAAACATCACTCCTTTTATATAGCTCGTTATATTATATTTAAGACTTTTTATTGCTTTAATTGTAACTTCTTCTCCTTCACCGACTATTAGAGCATTTGCGTCAAATTGTTGAAGCACTTCCTTCGGAAATATAGATGCATGTATTCCACCAACAATAATCAAAGTATTTTTAGAAAATTTTGATCTCAACCTATCCTTTTTCATCATATTATAAGTACAGGAGGAAGATAAACTATAACCTACAACATCATATGTTGAATAATCATGCGGACTAGTTTCAGGAGTTATCGCCTCAATGTCAACCATCCAGCCTTCTTTAATCATTGAAGAGGCAACATATAATAGTCCTAGTGGTGGGTATTCTTTGCGTCTTTTCCCATATCGGGCAATCTCATAAACTTCAGGATAAAGTAATTTTATTTTTATCATTTCTTAACCTCCTACTGAAACTATATAACTCAATGCTTAATTATCAAACTATCGATTTCACTTAGTCTTTTTTCCATCCTATCCTTTTCTATGTTAATAATTTCTTTATTTTTCTGTGTTATACTATTTAACTGCATATTAATTTTTTGATTTTTATAAGACCACGTACCTACGATTAATCCATCGCATAAAACTGTTGAGTACACCTCTCCTATCTTATTAAAATAATCTTTATAGTCGGGATTAAACAATGATCTAGTTTCATAATAAGCCTTTATTGAAGAATCTTCAAAAGATAGAAACCTTGCCCAGTTTTGTAAGCTATTATTTTTATTATTGTATCTTAAATTGTTTTCTTCACACTTAGATAGAAATAATATATTAGGTATTTCTTTTGATTTAAGTTTTATGATATTGTTTTCCTGTTTCTTGAGAGTGCTTTGAATTTCACTTATTGAAAATCCTGACCACCAAGCAATATCATAAAGTGTCACAGGTCCAAAATTTCTAATATAGTGCATTACAATTTCATCAATACAATTTTGCTCTGTTTTATTTAAATCATTTATATCAAACCCATAATAATCTTTAAACAACAAAAATTTTCTTTTTTCTTTTGTCAAAATTTCACTCTCATTTACAACAGTTAATATCCCACTATTCCATAAATTATAAATTAATCTTTTACTTTGATCTCTATTCATATGCAAATAATGGATAAGATTATCTTCCAATTCAGCTTGTGAATAACTTTTTTCTTTCTTGTATATTGTATCTAAACTTTTTTCTACAAATGTCATATTAGGAGTGAGCATATTTCTAAAATCTGCTGTTGTTTTTCTTTTTAGAGTACTTTTATGAATAACTTTCGACAATTCCTTTGTACATTTATGTAATGTTGTTCTAAAGCTTCTTAACTTGACAATATCTTTTGAATTAAAAAAGGTGAATACTTCATTAATTGGAATCTCTAATCCTTTACTAAATAAAGACACATAGGCTCTTCCTATCCTAGCTGAATGTAAACCTATATAAGTATCTAACAAGCTTTTAAGCTTTTCAATACTATCTATATCAACTTGATTAGAAGATAAATTCATTTTTTGACAACGATACTGTTGTATCATTTGACTTTCAATTTCTAGCATTCCAAATTCTCCCTTACATTTTTGTGTGCATTTCTATATGTTATTATTAAAATCTAAAACAACTCCAATGTCGCTTTTTCCTTAGCAGTTCTTTCCGCATACTTTATTACGACACAGCTAATTAAATAAAATACAATACCTACAAGGATTTCAGTTAATAAAAGGTATATAAACTCCCCTTTATCATAATCACTAAATAGCATATTTGCAGCAGCGATACTCCTTGTAAGGGGTATTAACTTTGGTATGACTTGAAGTCCTTTTGGAAGCTGTGAAATAGGAAAGTTTGCCCCACAGAATATCATCAATATATATGATATTAGATTTAATATAAAGTGCATGGAGTCTGTTACCAATCCAAAGGTTGACAAGAACATAGAAAACCCTACCATAGAAAACATTCCAACAATAACTACCAGTAAAAACAATCCCATATTAATAGATGCGAAATCAACTCCAAATACTAAACTTCCTATCATAAATCCGAAGAATACCATAATAACTGAGACTATTGCAGGAGCGAACCCCTTCTCAAAAACTATTAGCAGCTTATTCACTGGGGACACTATTATACTCCTAATTCTTCCGTAATATTTCTCTGAAACAAATGCTAGCCCTAAAGTAAATATACATGTATTTGTACAAAGTAAAAAAGAATTTCCAACAACCCATCTAGTAAGATTATCTGTGTTGAAACTATAGGCTGCTAAAATACAATAAAACGCTAATGTTATTAGAGGGTATAAGGATTCAAGCAATATGACTTCTTCAAATGAAATCGCAGCATAGCGCGCCTTAAAATTTAACCATACTTGACTTAAAAACCTTCTCATTTTAGCTCATCTCCAATGTTCCTTTTATTCTAACCTGTTTGTCAATTATTCTATAAAGTAAAATCGTAATTATTATGTAAAGTCCCGTGATACTGGAAAGTTTCTGAAGTGTGTCCCAAAAAAGGGATACACCTTCTCCTTCAGTTATGCTCATTCTAAGTAGTTTTACTCCCCAAGTTAGTGGCAATGAATAACTAATCTTCTGAACCCAACCTGGTAAAATGTCAACCGGAAACACAAAGCCACAAACTAGAATAATTGGAAATTCAATTAAATTCATATATAATGTTGTTTTCCTAGATAATGTTAGCAAATATGCAAAGAACACCGATACAACCGCAAAGCATATTATCATGCCAATAAATGCTATTATAAATTGATGACCTCTCTCAATGATAAAATTTGACCTAAATAGTATTCTTGCAGTAATATGTGAAACGGTAAATGTTAATAGTGAGAGTATTGTATTGCCAAGTATTTTCCCTAAAATAATCAATCTAAAATCCGCTGGAGTTGTGTATATTATTGAAAGAGTCCCGCTCCATCTTTCTCTATTGATATCTCCTGCTGATGAAAAACAAATACAGCTCCATATCCCCATAAGACCTGATCCAAGTATAACATAATTTATAAAATTGCTTTGACCTGAGTTAATAAACATCTCATATAGGAGAATGGTATTAACTACTGGATTTGCTAATAGGGTGAATCTAAACATTGGTCTTACAAATGAATTTTTCATCTGTAGTATCATTGTCATCCATAAGACTCGTAATTTTTTCATCGTGAACCCCCCACAAGTTTAATATATACGTCTTCTAACGTTAATTCATTTTGGTTGTAGGAAAGTATCTTTAAACCGCTAAGTGATGTCAATATCATCCCGCTAATGTATTCGTTCTCTAAATGTCTTATTGTAAGTTTAATACCTTTATTTACAGCTGATTTTTCTACAGAATGAACATATTTTAAATCCTCTATCCTATTTATTATTTCATCTGATATTTCTTCTAAAACTACTTCTATAGAGTTCATTCCATTTATGATATTTCTTAATTCCTGTGGCGTTCCAAGTGCTACAAGATGTCCGTTATTTATGATAGCAATTCTATCGCATAATTCATCGGCTTCATAGAGATAATGTGTTGTCAGCATTATGGTCTTGCCATCTGTCTTTAATTTTCTTATGATATCTCTTAAGAGTTTTGCTCCAAAAGGATCTAATCCGATGGTAGGCTCGTCCATAAATATAACTTCAGGATCATTTATCAGTCCTCTTGCTATTTGAAGTCTTTGAACCATTCCTTTGGAAAAAGTTTCTACCAACCTATCAGCTGTATCTTTTAAATCAACTAATTCTAATAATTTTTCAATTTGCTCATCTGCCTTATCCTTATCTATATAATATAGGTTAGCAAAATATCTTAGATTATCTCTTGCGGATAATCTTCTATAAACTCCCAGCTCACCACCAAATATAAAGTTAATTTTGTGTCTAAATTTCTTTTCCTCTCCATATGTATTATAGCCTAAGACTTTGCAAGTCCCAGAGGTTGGAGCAAGTAAGGTAATCAGCATTTTGATTATAGTGGTTTTCCCCGCACCATTTTGTCCTAAAAGTCCAAAGATTTCGCCTTTCTTTACTTCAAATGAAATCCCATCTACAGCTTTAACTACTTCTATTTTGCTATTAACCCAACCTTTTGTTACAATAAATTCACGTTTGAGATCTACTATTTCAATTATATTTTCCATATTAATCACCCCTTTAAATATTTTCCTGTAAGCTAATCCTTAAACATAGTTAAGAAGGAAAAATTTGATTACTCACAAATCTATAAAAAGTGCGTCTTATTCCTTATTTACCAATTTATAACGTGCCTCACTCTCAATCACATATTTCTCAAATGAAGATAAATATATCATCAATCTTTCACATATTGAAAAAAAATAATCGACAAAACATAATCGTTCCTCAATCGTTCCATAACAAAAGCATCTATGAAGTTGCAGTGCACTTTTTGTTGCTTTTTTTAGCAATATATCAGTCCTATTATCCAATCGATTATAACTTTTTTCTAGCTTTTGATCTAAATATATCGGACTATATTCAAACAAAGATTCAATATTAACATTTCCCAAAAAAGAAGTGCATATATTATTCTTGTGTAGTATTCTCATCTTAATTATATCGACAATATTTTGAAATAAATATTCTCCATCTCCTTTAAGAGTATCTACTCCTTTTATTATTTCGTCTATTGTTAAAGTCTCACTTAAATCAAATAATTCAACATCCTTCCGAAAATTTAATACAGACTTTATTTCTTTTTTGCTTTGAATGAGAGTATCAGATATATGAATAACATTAATACACCTATCTGATACAGAAAACATTTTCCTAATAGATTCACCTTCATCCAAAATAGGGAGGGCAGCTCCTTTAAATTCTTTGACTAAATCTTTATAATTTGTCTCAATATCCGGATTTTTACATATAAGCGACAATGATGGACCTAGCTTAAAAAAATCATAATTATGTGAAAAATAATCGTATTTCCACTTAAAATCATGCAAGTGCATAATATCCAGCAATTTAATATTAGGAGAAATTAAATCATATGAATAAAATCTTGTATTTCTCTTTTCTAACTCTAGCAAGATATCCTCTAAAATATTCCGAATAAATACATCGGGCTTAAGCAAGATATGCATATATTTCATCTTATATCACCACCTATATTCTCTCCTAAATCTCAATTTTCCACAGTCTACATATAGGGTATATACCTCTATTGGCATCACAAAATTCATTCCCATAAACGTAGTTTTCAGCCAAACATCCATTATATCCACATGAATTATTACAAGTATCACATCTTTCATTATAAAAATTACCATCTAAAGCATCTTCTACTAATTCAACCTCATTATTAATCACTCTTGCATACCCATTTTCACTATCAAATAAAAAAGAACAAATATAGCATTTACCATCTGGAAATACTGATATTCTTTCTTTATTTAAACCTACGCATCCCTTATAGTTTTCTATAAGTGGATCTTGTTCTGTATGTGAAGCATATGAAGGTTGATAAGATATTCTTATTTTTCTTTCTATATTTACATTAGCGAAATTTCTAATTTCTTTACATATTTCTAACCATTCTAATGGAGAAATCCCTACATTTAAAGACTTATCAGCATTTCCTATTTCAGACATTATATGAAATTTCACTAGACTACACCCCAAATCTTCGGTTAATCTAATCATATCTATCACTTCATGTTTATTCCACTGATTTACCGTCATAATAACTCTTATATCGTGCCCATTTGCAAGGAGACTTTTGATAGATTTTACTGTTTGATCAAAAGTACCTTTCCCTCTTATTAATTCATGGGTACCTTTTGTTGCTCCGTCTAAACTAGTTTGAATATAGTTAAATTCGTTAGGAGTATAGGAACAAATAACATTAAGTGCTTTTTCAGATAGATTTGAATTAATTATTACTTTTTCATATTTTAATGAATGGGCGTAAGTTACGCTTTCTTTTAAATTGACATATAAGCTAGGCTCTCCCCCTAAAAAACACACCTTAGATGCTCCCAGGTTTCTCCAAAACTTTAAATGCTTAAAAACATCATCAAGGCTCATTATTTCTTTCTTAATTAATCTATTCCCAAGATAGCAATGCTTACAATGCATATTACATTCATTTGTGACATAAATATATAAATTTTCAAAAAAAGCAATAGATTTTTCTTTTTCTAATGCTTCTAACATTCTAGGTCCAATCTTATACATAAAATACACCCCTAATAGATATTACTCATTAAAATAGACTTTACTTTCACTATCCGTTTTTCTAAATCATCTATTGTAGTAGATTTCATTTCTTGTTCTTCTTTCCCTTCTAGTTCTGATCCATATTGCCACCAAGATATATTTGCCACTGGATCTAATACTTGAAACCTATCTTTAATAGCTTTTCCACGTATGCATAAAGAAATTGTATCAGGTTGGGCTAAAATAGAATGAATTATAGAGTGTTCTAATGAGTAGATATTTCCAGGCAAAATATTCTCTACTATTACTGGTTCGTAAGGGTATAAATGTGTTATTTCATCACTATTATTTCTTTGAACTCCATAAATTAACTGTTTATATCCACCCTTTAATACACAAGCTGAATAATTCCATCTATGGTAATGAATCCTATTCGCATATTTTTCATTAAATAAACTGATTCTAGCATGAATACCCATTTCATCATCAGAAAAGCAAACAAATTTATCTAGAAAATCATAACACTCGGATTTTTGTATTAATTTTTCATTATTGACTATATTATCTAACATAGCACAAATAAGTTCTCTATCTCTACTTATCTCTTCAATTACTTTTTCACAAGTTTCATGAAACTCATAAAAAGATTTATTAGATATTTTCTTAAAATAATCTTTAAATTTCAAAATCCTCAATCCTTTCAATTACAAATTGATTGCCGTAAGAGCCTCGTACATCTTTATTTATATGCTTGACCATACTTCTATACTGTTGCTCCATTTCATCATCAGATAATGGATACAAAATCCCTTTATCTATTTTTAAACTCATATTGCTATATGGTGGAATTTGTAATCTCGAAATAAACACACTAGAACAGTTAGAATCGTTAATAAATTCAGAAGTATTGAACACGTGTGGATTCTTAATTACATCTTCTAAACTTCGATTTTTATTCAATAAACCGCCGACACCACTAAGAACAATTATGTCATAATCAACCTTATTAGTTTCTAATATCATTTTTGCATTTTGGATCATTGATAAAGACTGTGGCTTCCCAATAATTCTAAGAGTAGTCTCATCGGCACTTTCTACTCCCCAATATACTTTTCTTAAACCCAGTTTCTTCAATTCATTCCATTGCTGTCGTGAAAATGATAATATAGTTTTCGTGCTAATAAAAGATTCAAAATATAGAATTTGTGGCAACATTGATTTTATAATTTCTATATAAATTAAAATATCTTCAGACGCTAAAGGATCTCCATCTGCTAGAAATACACAATTTGAATTGCTAATACAAATTTTATGGCTTGTCCACAATTTTAAAATATGTGATTCAAGTTCTTCTATTGTTTTTTCATAATAATCTACCTTATCATAAGATGCACAAAAACCACAAGATTTTCCCTTTTCTTTAATAATTTTGCAACCACAAGATACCTGAATTATCATATAATTATGATTAATATCGGGTCTAACATTTGGTGGTAAAACTGATATTGGTGTCAAATATCCTTGCTTAAAATAAAACTTTTCATCGAAAAGCATATCAATATCAATTTCAAGGCACTTGTTCACCATATTTCTCATTTCACTTTCATCCTTTTCTAAGATATATTTCAGTATTAAATGAGTTTCATTTATTATTTTTTTTGCAAAACTATCACAAATAGCAATCTTCATATTATAGTAATCATAATAAAAGTTAATTTTATCTTGCTTTAAATTAATACAATTTTTTGTAAAAACATAAAATGTACCATTAAAATTTCTTTTTAATATTGATACTATGTTTCTACGGTTAGGCTCTTTTAAGTCAATGCTTACTATATAGCCATCTAAATCATAAAAATAAAACTTGTTTATCTTCGCTTAATATGATTGATACTTCAAAAAAATTGCCTACTTTTTCATTGTTTTCAAACTTAGATACATCTCCATAAATATTGTATATATTTTTTCTAAAACTTAATTTGTAAACAATTTCATTCAAAGTTTTGCCATTTAATAATATCAATTAATTCCCCCCCTGCAAATTGATTAAAGAAATTCTATTTCTATTACGTTACCAACTTCCTTAATCATTCCCTCAAAAAATATCCTAGCAGTTTTTTGTCTTTCTTTTGCCGTTTTCTTAGCTTCTTTTGTATAAAACAAATCATATAATTTGCTTAATTTTTGATTGTATTCTTTGTAAAACGATTCTGGATCATTAAGCTCTCCTTTCTCAACTTTCCCATTTGAATCTAAAGTATAAAGTGGTTCATTAACCTTGCCCTTATACATTAACGTTCTAGCTATTCCTAATGCTCCACATACATCAAGTTTATCTGAATCAAAAAGTATTTTAGCTTCAATACTATTAGGAATATTGTTTGATCTAAATCTATGTGAAACAATACATTGTTTAACATGCTGTGATTCTAATTCATTCCAACCTATATTTATTAAAAATTCATAAGCCATATTCCCTCCTTCCATTGCATGGCATAGATTGGGATTCTCAAACTGTCTATTCCTCCCAATATCATGCAGAATACTTGAGGCTATTAAAACTCTACTATTTATTCCCTTATAATTTTGAGCAATTTTTAATGCTTGATTCAAAACCCTATAAATATGTTGCGAATCATGTGCTGAATCATTCATACTTTTCAACATATATTTTTCAATTCTTTCAAACTCTCGCTTTGCAATCAAATTATTACACCTTTCTAAATTTAATTATTATAAAATCATAAATATTACTCAAGATTTTTCTAGTTATCATTCTTCTGTGGAACGAATGTTTTATTGATTTTGATAATTAATTTGTTGCATTTACCTCAAATGAAATCCCATCTACAGCTTTAACTACTTCTATTTTGCTATTAACCCAACCTTTTGTTACAATAAATTCACGTTTGAGATTCTTTACTTCTATAATGTTCTCCATATCAATCTCCTTTAATAAAATCTTAATCATTCTATATCGGTAATTCATCTTCACAACTAGTTTTTAGTAGCTTGTCATAATACTCTTTTTTTGAATAATGTCGATTATAGCATTTAAATTGGTAGATAATATTTGGCAAATTTATTATAAAATGTAGTAGAATACTCGGTATAACAGATCTAGAAAAATAATACAAAACCGCACTTATCAATCCTATAACAAATTGAGTTATGAAATCATTTTTTTGAAAATCTGATCCCCATATTAAAATATAGTGGCTTAATAAAAAATATATGGCACTAAATAATATCGCTACATACTTATATTCGTATAGTACTGTTATCATAAATTTTCTAAAATATAATTCCTCAAAAATTGCTGCTCCTATCAAGTTATATACCATCAATATATATCTAATCTTTTCTTGTTTCTTAGATAATGCTAAATATATTTCTGATAAGTAAATCTTTATTTGTTCTTTTTTTACAAAAATGCTAATAATTCCAACAATAAGACTAACAATAATACAAGTAGAAACTTTAATATAGTTTTGATTATTATCATTCACTAGAAATATAATTGGTATTCCATAAGGAAAAAAGTATAGTGTCATTCTAATAAAATATTTAAATCTACTATGACTCGATATTCTTCTGACATTGCCTAAGATTATAATAATAATTATCCAACTAAATGCAAAACCATATGCTTTATTTGAATCCAATAGAAAAACTACTAAAAAAGGAGGGATAATTGATAAAACCCGAATATTTTCTCTTAAGTCAAAATAACTTTTATTCATTTTCATTAATTAAACCTTCATCCAATAAGAAATCAACAAAAGCTTTAATATCTTCGATTATTTCATCAATATTGGCTCCATTATATGTATCCATAATTTTACTACCTAATGCTTCAATTGGCATATCCTTTCCCACATATTTTACAACTATAGCACCTGTTTCGTTGATTTTATAACACTTACCAGAGCCAAGCATATAGTATTCATCACTGAACTTTCTTATTCTCAAGCTATTATGTCTATTATACTGATTTAAATTTAACTCTTTCATATTATATCTCCAATCATCATATCTTCAACTATACACCTAATAAAGTTTATTAAATTTTTTATAGTTTTTTCTAATACTACTTTATTAGATAAATCCTTTAAAAATAATTCGTTGTATTTATCAGCAACATCTCTATACTTGTTTTTCTGCTGAACAATATTAAAAAACTTAAGTATTATCCATTTATCTCTATCAATAAACTCATTTTCACTAAGAACAATAAATCTCAGAAAATATAAAAAAGCACTCCTTGAACTATACAAAGCTGTTCCATTTTGCCCAACTTCTAAGTTTCCAATTGCATCGGCAATCATATTTTCCATTATATTTATAGTTTGATCCCGATATATTTTGTTAAAAGAATCAAATTTAAGCCTTTTCTTTAAATTGTTAAATGCTTCTTCATTGTAAATACACTTTGCATAATATATCCTTGTTAAAAATTCATTTATGTCATCTAACCTCCATCCACTAGGCAGAGAAATCATATTGTCTACCCTCTCATTAATATCATAATTAATATTATCTAGGCACTCTATTACTTTATTTATAGTTTCATGATTAAAATACTCTATATCAAAATCTATACCATTAATAACTTTAAAATCTACTTTCCTTATGTTAAAATTATATACATATTCAATCGTTTCATATGAGTTCCTATCTTTTATAATGAATAAATCTAGGTCTGATTTGTGATTACCCATGCCGCTGGAAAGTTTATTATATTCTCCTTCAATAAGAGAACCTCCTATGTATACAATATCTCTTTCCACAATATCTATAGCTTTATTTATATCTATTGATGAAAATTGCTTACCAATTATATTTATGGTTGTCTTTCCCATACTTTACCACCCCGGATAAACAGATAATTATTCATAAACTTTTTCTATTATTGTTTTTGGGATATGGGGGGATTTATATCCCATCCACATCCCAAAATGCCTTGCTTAGTCTGTCATTGAACCTTCGGCGCCTAATGCCGCAGGCATTGCAACTATTTCAGCTTTTGGAGCTTCATAAGTTTTCATTCTATCACCTCCTCCTCATAAAAATGCATTGTCAAGATTCATCTTCTGTCCTATCAGGCTCTATTACGCCTATTGTGTCACAAACTTCTACATTTATTGTTTTATTGTGATTATACTGTTTGGGTACAATCATTGATATTGGTGATAGTAGAATCAATAAAACAATTGATATAAATAAACATTTATATGCAACGATTTTAAATCTTCTGATATTATTTATTTGCATAATGCTCCCCCTTACATTATAATTATAGTCAAATATTAAAATATCTTTGAGGTTATTATACTAATCTATTTTCATCTAGTATATAGACACTTATGTCATGTTTTGCATAAATCGGGGGGTATATGTATGAATTATGTACATTTTGGTGAATTGTTAAGGGATATAAGAACGTCAAAGGGTATGACTTTAGAACAATTATCTGATGGAATTTGTAGCGTTCGCCAATTATCTCGTATTGAAAAAGGGGATAGTACAGCATCTTTATTTATTTTACATAATTTTTCTAAAAAATTGAATATAGATTTACAGGAATATAATAGAGTTTTCTTTACTAGTGGTAATTTTAAAGCATATAATATTAGGTCATCAATATCTCAACTAATAAAGAATAAAAATCTTATAGGTCTTAGGAATTTTATTAATTATGTTGAAGGTTTAGATGAGTTTAAGCATGGAGAAAACAAACAATACATTTTATATAGCAAGGCTTTATGTACCTCATATCTTGACTCTGATTATTTCAAATCCATCGATTATTGTCTTGAAGGGTTGAAAATAGAGGATAAGGATTTTAAGGTATCAAATATTAAGGATAAAGTCTACTCAAGTGTTGGGCTTACAATGATTAATCTAATTTCCGTAAACTATGACAAATTAGGACAAACTGATTTAAGCTTTGCACTATCTGAGAGTTTGTTTACAATATTAGAAAATCAAATCTTCACTGAAAATTTTGCTAGATATAACTCACTAGACTTTGAAAAAAAACTATATCAAAGCTTAGGCAATAATCTTAGCTTTTTTTATATGAATAAAAATCAATATACTAAATCACTGGAGTATATAAATAAAAGTATTGCCTTTTCTATAGAACAAAGTTATATGCGTTTTCTTCCTGAGTTACTATTACAAAAGTCTAAATTACTTTTCAAAATGAATATGATGTACGAATCCTATGATTTATATAAAATTTGCCTAAGCTTTTATAAAGTATTAAGAAATAAAGATGAAATTAAAAAGCTAGAAGAAGAAATTAATGATATTTTTAATGGTACTGTTTACAATGTTTGATGCAAACACTGAAAAAATAGGCGGCTCAAACCTGAACCGCCCATTTTCACAAACTATCTTTTTGACTGAAATATTTCATTATTCCTGCATAAATCGACCATGCAATTTTCTCTTGATATTCAGTTGTATCTAACATCTTTTCTTCTTCTGGGTTAGATAAAAATCCAGCTTCAACCAAAACTGATGGCATTTTTGCATCCTTCAATAAATATACATCATCTCTATGTGTGGGCTGTCTATTATTTTCTTTATCTAAAATATTTTTTAATTCCTCCTGAATTATGTATGCCAATTTCTTGCTTTCTTCTACTTCTTCATTGTAAAAAGTTTGAGCACCATAATATTTGGATCTAGTAAAACTATTAAGATGAATAGTTATGAATAAATCACAATTTGATTCTTCTATTATCTCTTTTCTTTTTTTCAAGTCTTCAATTTTCATTTGTCTTAAGGTCTTTGTATCACTTGAATATAATCCCTTATCCGTGTCTCTTGTCATAATGGCGACTCCACCACTGTGCTCTATAAATCTTTTTAATTTCAGGGCAATCTTTAAATTTATATCATCTTCTTTTATCCCATTTTTAGATACAGCCCCTGGATCTACCCCTCCATGTCCTGGATCTATCCCTATTACCTTATTTGTAATGGGGAGATAAATTGGCTCTGCCTTGTTGTATTCCTTGAAAAAGATAAATACACATACTAATAAAAATAATAATAGCAGGACTAAGGTATATAATACTTTTGTACTCATATAAAAAATCCTCACATAAACCACCTCTATTTATTTATATGAGACAATAGTAAAAAAAGAATAAAAAACGCCAGATTGGTTTTCAATCTGACGGTTTTTCTCTTTAATAAGCAAACTTCGTTATTTTGAACAAATTTCTTTGTAAGTTGACAGAAATAATTCTCATTGTGATTTATTATCTAAATATTATCTTTGTATTTCTTCAGTTTAGTTAAGCCCATACCCCTATTCAGACGGTCAAGGGTTTAAGGGTGGATAGGTATAACGACATAGAAAAAGGACTATCAAACGACAGTCAAACGACAATCCCTTTTCTATGTGTTCTACGTGGTTTAGTCTGTCAATCGCTTTTCCCTGAAATTAAGCACGTCAATCATTAACAGTATACCCATGTTTAGTCCATAGGAAAAAATGTCTACATCATCAATCCTCCCAGCCAACGCTTAAATGTCCTTACCGTTAAATACTTCCATTGTTATAAGTACACCCAGCCGATAGCCGTAAATGAACCTATCAATTCCTGAAAGGAAACTAACTTCTGATTGGGTTTCCGAAAAGGTTTTTAATAGTTCCTTTTCCTGTTCATTGAGGACAGAGAATAGCTTTTCTTCTGTGTCGATCAGTTGTTGCATGGCATGCTCATAGCGGGAATTTTTCTTAAAAAATCGCGGCTCTGGTGAGATATTCCCGAGGGCAAATTCTTCTAAAATACTTTTCATAGAAACAACCCTTTCCTAATTATTTTATTTTCCAGCAATGCCAATGTTGGAATGTATACATTCCAATAATATCATAATATTAAGATATAATCAAATGGAATATATACATTCCGAAAGGAGATTGTTGAATTGTCTAAGAAACTAAAACAAGATATTTCTATTGGAAGAAATTTGAAGAGATATAGATTAAAAATGCAACTATCACAGGAAACTGTTGCAGCAAAATTACAGGCACAAGGATTGGATATTAGCCGTGAAATCATATCACAAATGGAATTAGGGAAGTACAGCATTAGGGTTAGTGTTCTGCTTGCGTTAGCGGATTTATACTGCACACCTATTCAAGATTTTTTCGTTGATTTGGATCGTTATGAATAAGCTGTGGCTTCACTTATTATTAAGCCTGCATATGTAATATACTTTATAATCTATTTCTTTAGTTTATAATTATTATAGGCTTCCTCTAATAATTTAAAATTACAATAACAAGTCTTGACTATTCCTGTATTCATTTGTTTTTCATATAAAACTTCTGCCTTCTTTAAAATATCATCTCTATATGGTTTTAGAAAAAAATACTCTTTTTCAAGTAAGTCTTTATACGAAGGATCTGTTTCACAAGAAAAATTTATATACTCACATAACTCTTCATCAATAGGTATCATTTTTCTGATTTCCAAAATTGATAATAATTTTTTATAAGTATCTGCTTGTCCAATTTTTTTGTAAATATCATTTTTATGAAGTTCCTCAGACTTAACATTTTCATATATTATATAGTTATGTTCAGTAATATTAGACCAATTTAAATTCCTCTTTTTTGCAGATGTTAGCGGAATGCAATATGTATATTCTCCAAGTTTAGTAATCAATCCGAGATGTGGCTTGCGTTGATAATTTGATACATTCTTATAAAACACCTGAGAATCTATAGAATGCAAATGTTTTATATAATTAATATCAACTTTATAAAAACCAAAATTCTCATAATTTATCCCCATTTTCCCCTCCATAATAACTAAGGGAACTCATACGAGTTCCCTTAAGATTTAACGTTTCACACTTATACGGCTGCGAAACACCAGATTTAACGCCTCGCTCTATAAGGTGGCGAAACACCAGACAGATTCAAATATTAAATATTTGAATCATTATTATTATTATTATATCTACTATAGTAATATAATATGTATAAAAGTATATTTTGACAATTTACTTTAAAAATCTTTAAAATAAATCAATTATAAATCAATTTCCTTGTGACATAAATATATCATTTTAAAGATATATTGTCAATCCTTACTTTAAAATTCTAAATATTAGGTTTTAATATAAATCCATGTCTTTTCTAAAATTTAAAAACAAGTTGCAAATATAACTCATAAGTTATAATAAAAACCGCCATGGTTTTTCCATGACGGTTGAATGTTAGTAATATGTTTTGTTCAGTTACAAATAAGTTTGCTCACGTAGTTACAAAGTTTGCTCGTGATGAAATGTAGTTGTTGCAAGGCTTCTCGCTGTTTCTTCCCTTGTAGTGACAAAGTTTGCTCTCGGGTTTTATTACCTTAAAAAATATAAAAAAAGATATAAAAAATGAGAAAATAACAAGCGAGTTTGCTCGTGAGCAGTGAAGAATGACAAAGTTTGCTCGTGGAAGGTAATGAGTATTCATACGCAGGGTATAACCTACGGGAGGAAATATCGAAACCACCTAAAC
>JAPXKQ010000008.1:0-59638 GCA_033809995.1 Tissierellaceae bacterium | reverse complement strand
TATTTTAGTGTCATAAGGTATTAATCCCAGTTTCCCGAGGCTATCCCTTTGTGGAAGGCAGGTTCCTCACGCGTTACTCACCCGTCCGCCGCTAAGATAAGTTCAAATTCCATCCGAAAATTTCATCTGAACTTACTTCGCTCGACTTGCATGTGTTAGGCACGCCGCCAGCGTTCGTCCTGAGCCAGGATCAAACTCTCATTTAAAAGTTTGACTAGCTCTATTATTTATTCATTGATTTGTGTTTCTTAATTCAAAGTCTCACACTGTTTAGTTATCTAGGTTCAATGTCATCCTCTCTTGAGGCGACTTGTTCAGTATAACATATCCTTAACGGACTTGTCAACTGTTTTTTTAAGAATTTTTCTCGGCTTTTTTGTGAGCCAACTTTTAATATGATACTCTCTTTTTTTATTCTTGTCAACTACTTTTTTCACTTAATTTTTTAAATATTTAAATGTTTTTTTGGAGTCAACTTAAATAATATTACACAGATTTTGAATAAATGTCAACACCTTTTTTCACAAAAAAAAACCTTTTTAAAAGGTTTTTTTAATTCACTATATTTTAATGCTCTTCTTCTTTAAAATTTGGTACCAAATATCTCAAAGTGGCAAATATTATTCCTATAGCAGCTGCCCCCAATACCATATCTAACATACTATGTCCATATATAAGCAGTTTTCTTGCTATTACAAATACGACTAATTCACCAATTGTTTTAATTGAATGTGTAATTAGCATTAATATAAATTCTATTGCAACAATAATTAAAAGTGCATGAGATAAAAATTCATGAAATAGTTCATAAGATAAATGTATATCTGAATTAAATATTTCTATTAGATATTTTACTAAATCTATAAATCCTATTATGGCCCCAATTGCTAAAAATACTGCCACTATTAATTCTAGTAAATGGGCAAAATGATATAATTTTTTTGAAAATTCCTTCAAACTTGTCACCCCAATTAATCAATTAAAGTTTTTTCAACTTCTTTTCTCAATTTTTCTAATATCCTTTTTTCAATACGTGATACAGTCATTTGAGATATATTTAAACTCTTAGCTATAGTCACTTGAGTCTTTTTATTGAAATATCTTTCAATTAGTATTTGCTTTTCAATATCATTCAATTTTTCCATGGTCCGCATTAAAAAGTCATTATTTTCAATCCTACTAAAGTAATGATCATCTCCTCCTATCAATTCAGCTAAATTTATATCCTTATCGTCATTATTAGAGTCATATGTTACATCTAATGATTGTGGAGTATAAACTTTACTTGCTTCCATTGCTTCCAACACTTCTTCTTCTGTTGAATTCAAATATTGTGCAATATCTTCTACGGTAGGTGATCTTTGCAACTCTTGGCTTAAAAAAATCTTAGCATTATTGATTTTTTTCGACAATTCTTGAATACGACGAGGTACTCTTATTGTCCAACCTTTATCTCTAAAGTATTTTTTTATTTCACCAATTATTGTAGGCGTCGCGAAACTAGAAAATTCATAACCTTTATCTATATCAAATCTATCAATAGCATAAATTAAACCTATACATGCTACCTGATATATGTCATCATATTCAATACCCCTATTAGCGTACTTTTTAGAAAGAATTTCAGCTATATATAAATGCTTTTCTATCAAAATATTTCTTGTTTCTTTATCTTTTGTTTCGTTATAGTACTTAAATAGGGTTTTAATATCCATTTTTTCTTTATTTTTTAAATCTTCTTTTTCGTAGTAGTGCTTATTTATCATAGACTACCATCCTTATTCAATATATTTTGTCATCTCAATACCTTCATTAGTAAAATCAACCTTATCCATCAATGATTTTATGATTAGAACTCCTAATTCCCTATCTTTTTTTTCATTTATTTCTTCAGGTATTTTATCACAACAATTCGAAACTTTAATTATTAATTTATCTATATCAGATTCATATACAATAGATATTGAGTCCTTATTACAAAATTGCAAGGAGTTAATACATGCTTCTCCTATAGATACCTTAATATCTTCAATTGTATCAAAGTCAAATCCCAATTTATTCGCGATAGAAGATGTTGTAAGTCTTACTAAGCTAATATAATCAGGTTTATTTGGTATTTTTAACAATATAGAATCATTATTCATCATTCTCACTCCTAATTATAAATAGCTTGTCTAATTCAGTTATATCAAAGAGCTTTCTGATATTAGGTTTAATATTTGATAGATAGATTTTTTTATCATCTTCTTTAACTCTTTTTAAAATACCTATTAATGCTCCTAATCCTGTACTATCAACATATTCTAGTTTTTCTCCATTTATTAATAAATCCATTTTCTCCTCATTATAAGAATCTAAAACTAAGTCCTTGAATTGAGTTGAGCTATATATATCCATATCTCCTTCTGGAATTATTACTATAAGATTTTCTTTTTTGTCTATGTTAATCAAAGTATTTAATGACATTTAACCACCCCTATCTATTCAATTTATTTAATTTTATAACATATAAAAAGCAATGTAAAGAGAAAGAGAGGAAATCCCCAAAGAGATTTCCTAATCTTCACCTACATATTTAGCAACTGCTACTACTTTATCATCTTCTTCTGTTTTCATAAGAGTAACCCCTTGGGTATTTCTACCCATTACTGATATATCATTGGTATTTAATCTAATTATTGTACCACGTTGTGAAATCATCATTATTTCGTCATTTTCGCTTATAACTTTTGCTGAGACAATATCTCCAGTCTTTTCTTTTATATTATATGTTAATAGACCCTTACCGCCCCTATTTTGTGTTTTATATTCATCTAATGAAGTTCTCTTTCCAAAACCTTTTTCAGAAATGACTAATAGATATTTATCTTTTTCAACTAAGTCCATTGCAACCACATTATCCTTATCATTTAGTGTTATAGCTTTTACTCCTGTGGCACTTCTTCCCATTTCTCTTACATCATCTTCTTTAAATCTAATAGCTAATCCATTTCTAGTGACTAAAATTAATTCTCTATTACCATCGGTCATCTTAACACTAATTAATTCATCGTCTTCTCTTAGATTTATAGCTATTATTCCATTTTTCCTAATATTTGTAAATTGTTCTAGGCTAGTTCTCTTAATTATACCTTGTTTTGTAACAAATACTAAGTGGTTTTCAGGATTAAATTCTTTAATAGGTATTATAGCACTTACTTTTTCATCACTTGTAAGGTTCAAAAGATTTATAATGGCTGTTCCTTTTGCCTGTCTTCCAGCATCAGGTATTTCATATGCCTTTAGTGAATAAACCTTTCCTTTATTTGTTATAAATAGAAGGGTATCATGGGTAGATGTAATAAATAGGTCTTCAACAAAATCTTCTTCCCTTGTTGTCAAGGCAATTATACCCTTACCTCCTCTTTTTTGTGGCCTATAGGTGCCTTCTGGCATCCTTTTTATATAACCAAAGTGAGTTAAGGTAATTACTACATCCTCCTCATCAATCATATCTTCTAGGTTAATTTCATCTGCAGATGGCATTATTCTAGTTTTTCTCATATCACCATATTTTTCTTTAATTTCTAGTAATTCTTCTTTTATAATATTAGAAATCAATCTTTCACTTGCTAATATTTCTTTTAATCTATTAATTTCTTTAATTAAAGCTTCATATTCCTCTTCTAATTTTTCTCTTTCTAATCCAGTCAATCTTCTTAGTCTCATATCCAGGATTGCCTGTGATTGTTTCTCTGAAAGATTAAAACTTTCCATTAATCTTTCTTTAGCTGTATTATCATCCTTTGAACTTCTAATAATACTAATTATTTCATCGATATTATCTAGTGCAATCTTTAGACCTTCAACAATATGAGCTCTCTCTTCTGCTTTATTAAGATCAAATTGAGTCCTTCTTACTATAATTTCTTTTTGATGTTCTATATAATGATATAATACTTCCTTTAAATTTAGTACCTTGGGCTCGCCGTTAACTAATGCAAGCATTATTACTCCAAAAGTTATTTGAAGTTGCGTATGTTTATATAGATTGTTGAGAACTACATTTGGATTAGCATCCCTTTTTAGTTCTATAACAACCCTCATACCATCCCTATCTGATTCATCTCTAAGATCAGAGATACCATCTATTCTTTTATCTCGCACATATTCGGCAATTTTTTGAAGTAAATTTGCCTTATTAACCTGATATGGCAGTTCTGTTACTATTATTCTATGTCTTCCCTTATTGGTTTCTTCTATTTCTGCTACTGCCCTTAGTAGAACCCTTCCCCTACCTGTTCTATAGGCAGATTTAATTCCTTCTTTCCCCATTATATATGCACCTGTTGGAAAATCAGGACCTTTGATTACTTTCATTAATGATTCTATATCTGTATCTGGATCATCTAAAAGTAGTACAATACCATCTATTACTTCTCTTAGATTGTGGGGTGGAATATTGGTTGCCATTCCAACAGCAATACCAGATGAACCATTTACCAATAAATTTGGAAATCTACTAGGTAAAACTACTGGCTCCTTTAAAGTTTCATCAAAATTTGGTCTATAATTTATGGTGTCTTTGCCTATGTCACGAAGTAATTCTTGTGCTAACTTTGTCATTCTAGCTTCGGTATAACGCATAGCTGCAGCTCCATCACCATCAACGGAACCAAAGTTACCATGACCATCAACTAATAAATACCTTGTATTAAAATCCTGAGCAAGTCTAACCATAGCATCATAAACAGATGTATCGGAGTGAGGATGGTACTTACCTAGTACGTCCCCGACTATTCTTGCAGACTTTCTATATGGCTTATCAGGAGTCATTCCTAACTCATCCATTGCATACAATATTCTTCTGTGAACAGGTTTCAAACCATCTCTAACATCAGGGAGAGCACGACTTACTATTACACTCATGGAATAATCCAAATAGGATTTCTTCATGTCTTCTTCTATATTTATATCTATTAATTTATTGTGTTCAGTATCCAATTATATCCCCCCTATATATCTAAGTTTTGTACAAATCTTGCATTTTCTTCAATAAATTCACGTCTTGGTTCTACTTTATCACCCATAAGAGTTGTAAAAACCTCATCAGCATTTACATCATCATTTATTTGTACTCTCAATAAGGTTCTAGTTTCTGGATTCATTGTAGTATCAAATAACTGGTCAGCATTCATTTCTCCAAGACCTTTATATCTTTGAATACTATAATTAGATCTTCCAATTTCATTTAATATATCATCAAGTTCTTTATCACTATAGCAATAAACTTCCTTTTTGCCCTTAGTAACCTTATATAAAGGTGGTTGTGCAATATAAACATGACCTTTTTCTATTAGTTCCTTCATATATCTGTAGAAGAAAGTCAATAATAAGGTTCTAATATGAGCACCATCCACGTCAGCATCCGTCATTATAATAATCTTACCATATCTTAATTTTTCAATATTAAAATCACTGCCTATACCAGTTCCAAATGCAGTAATCATTGCCTTTATTTCTTCATAGCCCAAAACTTTATCTATTCTTGCTTTTTCAACATTCATAATCTTACCTTTTAAAGGTAGAATTGCTTGATATCTTCTATCTCTCCCTTGTTTAGCACTACCGCCAGCTGAATCACCTTCGACTAAATAGATTTCAGTTTCGGATAAATCATTGGATTGACAATCAGCCAATTTCCCAGGTAAGGTGGTATTATCTAAAATGCTTTTTCTTCTAGTCAATTCCCTAGCTTTTCTAGCAGCATCCCTAGCCCTTTGTGCACTAATTGCCTTATCAAGTATTATTTTACTATCCTTGGGGTTTTCCTCCAGATAGTTACTTAAAAAATCATAAGTAAGGGATTCAACAATACCCCTTGTCTCACTATTTCCTAATTTACTCTTTGTTTGTCCCTCAAACTGTGGATTAGGTAGTTTTACAGATAAAACAGCAGTTAAACCCTCCCTTACATCCTCTCCTGAAAGATTGTCATCCTTTTCCTTTAAAAGGGAATATTTTCTTCCGTAGTCATTTATAACCCTTGTAAGTGCAGTTCTTAATCCTGATAAATGAGATCCACCCTCTGTTGTATTAATATTGTTTGCAAATGTATAAATATTTTCTGAATATCCATCAGTATACTGTAGAGCTAATTCCACAATTGTGGAGTCCTTTTCAGATTCAAAATATATGACTTCCTTATGAATTGGTGTTTTGTTTTTATTTATATATTGTACAAATGATTTGATGCCACCATCAAAGTGAAATTCTTTTATTGCATCTTTTCTTTTATCATCTAATATTATTTTAATTCCTTTATTTAAAAATGCCATTTCTCTAAACCTAAATTCTAAGGTTTCAAAGGAGAAATCTATGGTTTCAAAAATACTATCGTCAGGCATAAAATGAATTGTTGTTCCAGTAGAATTTGAATCTCCAATTACATGTAAATCTGATACTGCAACTCCTCTTTCAAAACGTTGCATATATTCTTTTCCATTTCTCTTTACCTTTGCAACAAGCCACTCTGATAATGCATTTACTACAGAAACACCTACACCATGTAGACCTCCAGATACCTTATATGCAGAGTTATTAAATTTACCACCTGCATGTAGGATAGTTAAAACTGTTTCTACAGTTGACTTACCTGTTTGTGGATGAATTTCTACTGGTATACCGCTACCGTTATCCTCAACTGATACTGAATTATCATCAAATATTGTTACCTTTATAGTATCACAAATACCAGCCAATGCCTCATCTATACTATTATCAACTACTTCATATACTAAATGGTGAAGCCCCTTAGGTCCAGTACTACCTATGTACATGCCAGGTCTTTTTCGTACAGGCTCTAACCCTTTTAATACTTGTATATCTTGTGCCGTATAATGTCTTCCGTTGTTATCATTAACTTCCTGCACCATCTACTACTTCCCTCCAGTTCTAAGCAATTATATACAGTTAATCATTACCATAAATTTAGATCAATTTTCCATCATCTATATAAAATATGGATTTTGATAAGTCCTGAACTGCACTTAAATCAACAGCATCTGTAACTGTAATAAAAACTTGCATATTGTTAAAAGATTTTGCTAAAAATATTCTTCTTTCTTCATCCAATTCTGAAAATACATCATCTAATAATACTACAGGATAAACACCAAAATATTTCTTTATATATTCTACCACAGATAACTTAATTGACAAAACCAATGTTCTTTGTTGTCCTTGTGATCCATATGTTTTTACATCCATTTTGTTTATTAACATTAACAAATCATCTCTATGATGCCCTATTTCTGTAGTCCCATATTCTAAATCCCTATCTAAATTAGATTTCAACAATCTTTGATATTCCCTCTCCATATCTTCCCTACTATCTAAAAGAGGTACATTAGATAAATACTTTAATTCTACTATTTCTTTGTCAGCAGTCAGATTTTTATGGATAGGATTAAGAAGAATATTTAATTCCTTAATAAATTTATCACGTTCTAAAACAATACTTGTACCAATTTTAGATAATTGAAAATCAAATACATCAATTAAATTAATTAAATCTTTTTTAAATTTACATGTTTTTAATAGATTGTTCCTTTGCAACAATATTTTATTATATCTAATTAAGTTATAATTATAAACAGGCTTTATTTGAGAAATATTTATATCTAAAAAATTTCTTCTTAATAAAGGTCCATCTTTAATCATTTTTAAATCGTCAGGACAAAAAACTACAATAACTAGACCTGTATGAAGTTCCTTGTAGTTTTTAAGTTCAGATTTATTTATTCTTATTCTTTTTGGTTTTTCATTTTCCATTTTTATTTCAATAAACTTTTCAAGATTATTTACTTTTATATTTGCCCCTATATATGCCTGTTCCTTATGAAAATTTATTAATTCCTTATCCCTATTTGTCCTAAATGACCTACCGTAAGAACATATATATAAAGCCTCAATTAAATTTGTTTTGCCTTGGGCATTTTTCCCAATAAATATATTTATTTTATCGTTAAATTTAACATATAAATTATTATAATTTCGAAAGTTAATAAGCCTTAAATCTTTTACATTCAAAAATTACACCCCTTAAGGATTTATATAATTATGAATTTGCCAAAACCTGCTATATCCACTATATCATTTTTTCTTAACTTTTTTCCACGTTCAAAAACTTTTTCATCATTTACTTTAACCATTCCATCAGCTATCATCATTTTAGCTTGCCCTCCAGTTTGAACCGCACTACATAGTTTAAGAAATTGGTCAAGTTTTATATATTCGGTTGTTATAGATATTTCGTTCATTTTCTTAAATAAACCTCCAGTTTTTAAATCCACAATTCACGATTCACAGTTCACAGTTCACAATTATTAGGGTCTTTCTTTGAGGTCTTTTAACCCTATTTTTCAACTTTATAATTGTGATTTGTGCATTGTGAATTTTTAATTGGTTTAAATTGTCCATTGTCCACTGTCAATTGTCAATTTTTTTGTTTTTCACTATTCACTCTTACTTATTCACTAAAATATTGATTGTTAGTTGTTAGCTGTTACCGAGTTTTTACCTCTTACCTCTTGGTTATTACCTATTTAGAAGTCGTCTTGTGCTAATCTTACAGGCAGTACTAAATAGGTATAACTATCATCATCAACACCATTTATAATACAAGGATTTAAACTTCCCATAAAATTAAGTTGGATTTCTTCAGAATCCATAACTTTTATTCCTTCTAAGATATATCTGGAATTAAATGCTATATTTAAATCTTCCCCATCTTTATTAGATAATAGTCTCTCAAATACATCTCCAATTTCAGAATTAGATCTTATTATTACATTATCATCAACTATACTTAATTTTATTAAATTAGCCTTTTCTTCTCTAGCTAATAATGAGGCTCTTTCTAATGCATTTTGGAATTCCTTTTTATTTACTATTACCCTAGTCTTATGATCATTTCTTATAATATCCTTATAATTAAAGAATTGACCCTCTAGGAGTCTTGAATATACTATAGTATCCCCTATGTTAAATAAAACATGACCAGGAGCAGCACTTAGTATTATATCTTCTTCCCTATCTTCAAGGATTTTATTTATTTCGTTTAGGGTCCTACCAGGAATGATCATTTTTAAATCCGCATTGGTATTTGTATATGCTTTCCTTAATGCTAATCTATAACCATCTAGTGAAATAAAAGATATATTGTTATTATTTATTTCAATTAGAACACCTGATAATGTAGGTCTTGTCTCATCTTGAGACGTTGCAAATACAGTTTGTCTTATAGCATTTTTAAATAAATCCATAGGAATATTAAAATTATCCTTTTGTAAAATTATAGGTAAATCAGGATAATCCACTGCATAATTACCTAATATATTAAATTCCGAATTTTCACATTTAATGTTAATGTTATTATCTTTAACTTTTATTTCAATCATTGCATCAGGTAATTTTTTTATAATATCTCCGAATATTCTTGAATTTGCAACAATTGAACCTTCTTCTTGCACTTCTGCATTTATAAATGTTTCAATGCTTATTTCTAGATCTGTGGAAGTTAACTTTAACTTATCATTTAATGTTTCAATTAATATTCCATCAAGTATTTGTAAAGTGGTTTTAGATGATATTCCTCTCTGGGCAATATTAATGTGTTTTGATAAATCTCTTTGTCTTACTTTAAATTTCATATCAATTTCCTCCTTAATAGATATAGAAGAATTAAATAATTATAGTAGTAATAGTAGTAGGGCGTGTTATTATGTGGATAACTCAATTTCCCTTTATATTACTATAGATTATAGGATTTAATAACATGTGAATAACTTTTGTATAAAAAATATTAATCCACAACTACTCTTTGTCTCCTCTTAATTCCAAAATCATATCATCTATTTTTCTCTTCAAATCTTCATTATTTGAAATATCTGCATTAATCTTTTCGCATGCGTGAATAACAGTTGTATGGTCCCTTCCGCCAAATTCATCGCCAATTTTCGGTAATGAAAGATCTGTTAATTCTCTTGTTAAATACATTGCTATCTGTCTTGGGTATGCAATAGCCCTTGTCCTCTTTTTAGAATTAAATTCTTCTAATTTAATTTTATAATATTTTGCAACAATATCTTTTATTAAATCTACTGTAATTTCAGTAGTCTTTTTTGAAGATATAATGTCCTTAAGTGCTTCTTCGGCCAATTCTTTATTTACCTCTCTATTGGTTAATGAAGAGTAGGCAACAACTCTAATAAGTGCACCTTCCAACTCTCTTATATTTGACTGAATTTTTGAAGCAATATAAAGCATTACTTCATCTGATACCTCAATATTTTCTACATTAGCTTTTTTTCTAAGAATTGCTATTCTAGTTTCTAAATCAGGTGGTTGGATATCAGCTATAAGACCCCATTCAAACCTGGATCTCAGTCGATCTTCAAGTGTTGGAATTTCCTTAGGTGGTCTATCACTTGAGATTATTATTTGTTTATTAGCTTCATGTAAAGCATTAAATGTATGGAAGAACTCCTCTTGAGTTCCTTCTTTACCTGCTATAAATTGAATATCATCTATTAACAGCACATCAATATTCCTATATTTGTTTCTAAATTCCTCATTTCTATATTCACGAATGGAGTTAATCAATTCATTAGTGAATTTTTCTGATGATACATAAACTACCTTTGAATTTGGATTTTGACTTAATATATAATGACCAATAGCATGCATTAAGTGAGTCTTTCCCAGTCCTACACCACCATAAATAAATAAAGGATTATAGGCTTGGGCTGGGGCTTCAGCTACTGCAAGTGATGCAGCATGTGCAAATCTATTGCTATTACCAATAACAAAAGTATCAAAACTATATTTTGGATTTAGTTGAGATTTATGATTTGTCTCTTGAAAATCATGATTTGATGCATGTCCCGTATTAAGGATAGGTTCTTCTCCAGGAATGACGAATTCTACCACATAATCAATGTTTGTCACTTGTTTTATAGCATTTTTAATTAAATTTAGATACCTTCCTTGTAGAATGCCCTTTGTAAAATTATTAGGAGCTCCCAAAATTATCTTATTCATAGATATTGAAATAGGTTCAATGGTTTTTAACCATGTATTAAAACTAACTTCAGATAGTTCTTCCTTAATTAAGATTAGGACATCTTGCCATATTTCTTCCAAATTAGATGCCATAAAGTAACCCCCTTTTGAAAAATAAAAAAGGCTTTTATTGAAATATTATTAAATTAATGAAGCCTTTTTTGAAACTAATTTACGAAAAGTTCCTTAAATAAAGAATTAAGAAAAATTTTCCTATTGGTTTAAAAAATTTATCAACATATTTATCAACAAACAAAATTATTGGTTATAATATAAATGTAGAAAAATAGCATAAAAATTTTGTGGACAAATATGTTAATATATTGTTAAATAGATTAAAAAATGTTTAAGTATAAATATTATCCACATAGATATTTATTCGAAAAATGTGGACAAAAACTTAAACAAACCCAAATAATTACTAATATTTGTTGAAAAATGTAAATGTTATGCACAAGTTATCCACAAATTGTGCATAACTTTATAAATTTAATCACATATTAACACCTTATTTAATAATATCAAAAGTTTATGTGTTAATCAATAAGATTATCCACAAGTCTAAAATCTTGTTGATATCTAATTTGTGTATATGTAGTAATTGAAAATTCTTGACATAACTATTTGTAATAAATATAATCAATAGTAGTCTTATAATTTATTTGGAAAAACTCTATATTATATATATGGGTACTATTTTAAGGAGGTGTACTATATAATGAAAAGAACTTATCAACCTAAGAAAAGACAAAGAAGTAAAGAACATGGTTTCAGAAAAAGAATGAAAACTAGATCAGGTAGAAATATTTTAAAGGCTAGAAGACAAAGAGGTAGAAAAAGATTGACAGCATAAGGCCGCTAATAAGGTGGCCTTTTATAACGAATAGGAAAGTTCTACTTTACTTTTTATTTTAAGGTTCATTATTTTGAGGAGTAACTATGGAAAAGAAGTATAGATTAAGGAAAAATATAGAGTTTAAGAGAGTCTACAATAAAGGAAAGAATTATTGGAATAGAAATTTAATTCTATATGTAAGAAAAAATGGATTGGAAGAAACAAGATTAGGTATAACAATAACTAAAAAAATTGGAAATGCAGTTACAAGAAATAAAATTAGAAGAAGAATGAAGGAAATATATAGACTTAATCACCATCGAGTAAAAAATGGTTATGATTTAATTTTTATTCCAAAAAAGAATGTAGTAGATTTATCTTATATAGAATTAGAAAATTCATTAATTCATATACTCAAGATATCTGGAATCCTAAGGGGATAATAATGTTGATGACCAAAATATCTATATTTTTGATAAAGTTTTACCAAAATTATATTTCAAAATATTTATTACCGGGAAATAAATGCAGATTTTATCCAACATGCTCAGAGTATTCATTACAAGCATATACAAAGTATGGATTTGTGAAGGGAACTTATTTAACAATTAGAAGAATTCTAAAATGTCATCCTTTTCATGAAGGAGGATATGATCCGCTTAAATGACAATAGGGGGTTATTAAATGATAGGGTTTCTAGGAAATATACTAGGATCAGTATTAAGAGTAGTTTATAATATTATATCAGGTATTGGAACAGAGCCAGCTAATTTTTCATATTACGCTATGGCTATTATTATAACTACAATTATTTTCAAATTATTAATATTGCCGATAAATTTACATCAAACTAAGTCAACTAAGAAAATGGGCGAAATACAACCTAAGCTTAAAGAGATTCAAACGAAATATAAAAATGACCCTCAAACAATGCAGGCAAAGATGCAGGAATTATATAAAGCTAATAATTATAATCCAGCTTCAGGTTGTTTAATTTTATTAGTTCAATTACCAATTATTTTTGCATTTTTTGCTATATTTAGAGAGCCTGCAAAATATGCATTTACTGAACCAGGTTTTTATGAAGCAATGAATAAAACATTCCTATGGATTGAAAATCTAGATAAGATTGACCCTTATCTTTGGGGAATGCCATTTCTATCAGCTGCAACTACTTATTTACAAAGTAAAACAATGGGAACACAAAATAGCGACCCTCAAATGCAATCAACTCAAAGAACTATGAATATATTTTTACCTATTATGATTTTTGTAACAGCTAGAAATTTTGCTGCAGGTTTAGCATTATATTGGGTAGTAAGTAATATCTTTACAATAATTCAACAATTGATATCTAATAGGTCCTTATATTTTGTTAAGGAGGAAAAATAAAATATGAAATCAATAATAAAGACATCTAAAACGGTTGAAGATGCTGTGAAAGAAGCATTAATAGACTTAGAAGCAAGTGAAGAAGATGTTGAGATAGAAATATTGGAAGAACCTAGTAAAGGATTATTTGGTTTAATTGGAACTAAAGAAGCAAAAGTTAAGGTTACATTAATAAATGATCCTATTGAAATAGCTGATAAATTTTTAAAGAATATAATGAATGCAATGGGTATTAAAGCTTCAAACCATATTGAGAAAAATGGAGATGTATTAAAAATTGATATTTGTGATATAGATCCAGTTGATATGGGGATTTTAATTGGTAAAAGAGGCAATACATTAGACTCAATTCAATATCTGTTAAGTCTAGCAGTAAATAAAAAAAGACCAAATTATATGAAAGTAGTAGTTGATTCAGAAGGTTATAGAGCAAAAAGAGAAGAAACTTTAATTAGGCTTGCTAATAAAATGGCTGAAAAAGTTAAGTATAGTAAAAGGCCTGTAAAATTAGAACCTATGAATCCATATGAAAGAAGAGTAATCCATTCAACTCTTCAAAATATTCAAGGGGTTGTAACTTATAGTGAAGGTGAAGAACCCTTTAGAAGAGTTGTAATTACATCTAAATAATGTTAAAATAAGAGCCCAATGATTTCATAAGAAATAATGGGCCTTTTTCTTTTGTCCAATTTTAGAAATAGTTTGACAATTAACTCAATGGAATTTAAAATATCATAGGAGAGTTTTTTCAAAGTTTAAAATAATGGGTGTTTTTACGCCTCGTTATAAATTTTATAATTTTAGATAATAATTAGAAAATGGAAAGAGGTGAAGGTATGTCTGATACAATAGCAGCTATTTCAACTGCAATAGGCGAAGCAGGAATAGGAATTGTAAGAATGAGTGGTAAAGATGCTTTAAAAATTGGAAAAAGTATTTTTAAAGGTGCTAAAGTAGAAAATGTAGAAATTGAAAATAGAAAATTAACTTATGGCCATATAGTTGATAATGGACAAATATTAGATGAAGTACTAATAGCATTTATGAAGGAGCCCTATACCTATACTAGAGAAAACATGGTTGAAATTTATTGTCATGGTGGAATAATTCCAGTAAGGAAGATATTAGAGTTGTTATTAAATTCTGGTGCAAGGTTAGCTGAAGCTGGAGAATTTACTAAGAGGGCATTCTTAAATGGAAGACTTGACTTATCCCAAGCTGAAGCAGTAATAGATATAATTAAGTCGAAGACAGATAAGAGTTATGAGGTTTCTTTAAATCAACTTGAAGGTAGTTTATCAAGGAAAATTCAAGAGATTAGAGAATTATTGTTATCTATGATAGCACATATTGAAGTATCTATAGATTATCCTGAAGAAGATATAGAGGAAGTAACATATGAAGATTTGGAGAGAGATTCAATTATTGTTAAGGAAAAAATAGAAACCCTACTATCAACTGCTGATAGAGGTAAAATCCTTAGAGATGGGTTAAATACCGTAATTCTAGGTAAGCCAAATGTAGGAAAGTCTTCATTATTAAATGCTATATTAAGAGAAAATAGGGCTATAGTTACTGATATACCTGGGACCACTAGAGATATTATTGAAGAATATGTGAATATTGATGGTATTCCATTAAAAATTATAGATACTGCTGGAATAAGGGATACTGACGATATTATTGAAAAGATAGGTGTAGATAAGGCAAAAAGTATAGTGGAAGATGCTGACTTAATTATAGCTATTTTTGATATATCAAGAGAATTATCAGATGAAGATATGAAGATAATTGACCTAATTAAAGATAAGAAGTCAATCATATTATTGAATAAGACAGATTTGCCTAATAAGTATGATGAAGATTACTTTAAGAATTACATTAAGGATATGCAAATTATATCAACATCAATTACTACAGGAATTGGGTTAGATTTGTTAGAAGATAGTATTAGAAAAATGTTTTATGCTGGTGAGTTGAAGATAAAGTCAGAAGCGATAGTTACAAATTTAAGGCATAAGAATCAATTGGAAAAATCACTTAAGGATATTGTAAATGTATTAAATGACTTAAGTGCACAAGTTCCACTAGATTGTTTAGAAGTGGACCTAAAGAATTGTTGGGAAAACCTAGGGGAAATCTCTGGAGATGCCGTGGGAGAAGATATTTTAGATAAGATATTCTCTGAGTTTTGTATAGGGAAATAGCGAACGTAGTTCGCTAGTGAGCAACGAATAGTGAACAGTGAACAATAGAAAAGATAGGTAAAAGGCAAGAAGTAATAGGTAGACGTAGTCGTCATTCTGAACGATGTGAAGAATCCCATATTTTTATGTATGTAAAAGAAACTAGGAATTCCTCATTTCACCTAGGATTACAAATACCAATGGTGTCATTTCGAAGATGCCCTAACCCGATTTATGATGCATTTTCATAAATCAATGGTAGATCATTCGCAATGAATTCCCAACCTTAATGCGTTCTACAGGAATTAATTCGGGAGTACCCGAAGGGTGCAATTCGTGTGACTAGAAGGAACAAACGAATTTGATGAATGAAACTGCGTCAAAGTCGAGAAATCTCTTCTTTTAAGTCAGCATGAGATAGACCTAGAAAATTGTGAATTGTGCATTGTGAACTGTGAATTGAAAGTTTAGAAAGGTGAAATAAAATGAAAGATGTACAACACTATAATGCAGGAGAATTTGATATAGTGGTTATAGGTGCTGGACATGCAGGTGTTGAAGCTGCTTTAGCAGGTAGTAGAATGGGATTGAAAACCTTGATGCTTACTATGAATCTTGATTCCATTGTCGCCTTATCATGTAATCCTAATATTGGGGGCACGGGCAAGGGGCATTTGGTAAGAGAAATAGATGCATTAGGTGGAGAAATGGCTATTAATATAGACAAGTCTTTCATTCAAAGTAGAATGTTAAATACCTCTAAAGGTCCTGCTGTCCATTCATTAAGAGTACAGGCAGATAAAAAGAAATATCACGAAGAAATGAAGAAAGTACTTGAGAATGAGCCAAATTTAACCCTAAGACAAGGTGAAGTTATAGATATATTAATTGAAGATAATGAAGTAAAAGGTGTATTGACTAGAACTGGAGCCATATATAAAACCAAGGCTGCAATCCTATGCACTGGAACCTATTTAAAAGGTAGAGTATATATCGGAGAAGTCAATTATCAATCTGGGCCAGATGGAATGTTCCCATCTATATTATTATCAGATTCTTTAGAAAATAGGGGATTTAAGTTAAGAAGATTGAAAACAGGTACACCAGCAAGGGTTCATAAGGATAGTATTGACTATTCAGTTATGGAAATTCAACCTGGGGATGAAGAAATCATACCATTTTCATTCTTAAATATGGACAAAAAATTTGATATTGAACAAGTACCATGCTATCTAACTTATACAACTGAGAAAGTTCACGAGGTTATTAGAAAGAATCTTCATAGATCACCTATGTATGCTGGAGAAATAGAAGGTGTAGGACCAAGATATTGTCCTTCAATTGAGGATAAGATAGTTAGATTCCCTGATAGAGACAAACATCAGGTGTTTATTGAGCCTGAAGGATTATCAACTAAAGAAATGTATGTACAAGGTGTAAGCTCAACTTTACCTGAAGAAGTTCAATTGGAAATGTATAGATATATTGTAGGTCTAGAAAATGTTAAATTTATGAGAACAGCATATGCTATAGAATATGATTCAATAGATGCTACCACATTGAAGTTGAATTTGGAGCATAAGGAAATAAAAAACTTATTCTTTGCTGGACAAATAAATGGATCATCAGGCTATGAAGAAGCTGCAGCACAAGGCTTAATGGCAGGGATAAATGCAGTTCAAAACATCAAAGGAAAAGAACCATTTATTCTAGATAGGTCTGAGGCCTATATAGGTGTTTTAATAGATGATTTAGTAACAAAAGCTACAAGTGAACCATATAGAATGATGACTTCAAGAGCTGAATACAGACTAACCCTAAGACAAGATAATGCTGATCTAAGATTGACTGAAAAGGGTTATGAAATAGGGTTAGTAACAGAGGAAAGATATAGGAAGACAATTGAAAAAAAGGCAGCAATAGAAAATGAGTTGGAAAGATTGAAAAAGATAATTATAACTCCAACAAAAGAAATAAATGAGATTTTAGAAAGTTTAGGAACTACAGATATAAAGTCCCCAATTAGTCTATATGAGTTAATAAGAAGACCAGAATTAAAATATGATGATTTAAAAGATATTGATCCAGATAGGCCAGAATTGTTAAGAGAAATAAGACTTCAAGTGGAAACTCAAATCAAGTATGAGGGCTATATTAAAAAGCAAATGATTCAAATCGAACAATTTAAAAAATTAGAGAATAAAAAACTTATGTCTGATGAAGATTATACATTAATAAAAGGTTTAAGTAATGAAGCTAAACAAAAATTAAACAATATTAAACCAGAGTCAGTAGGTCAAGCCTCCAGAATTTCAGGAGTATCTCCTTCAGATATTAATGTATTGTTAATTTATTTAGAACAAAAGAGACGGAGTGAGAAAAAGAGTGTCTAATATTTTAATTAATGGGGCAAAGGAACTTAAGATAAATATAGAAGAAAAAGATATTAATTCTTTTGAAATATATAAGGAAATGTTGAAGGAATGGAATCAAAAGATTAATATAACTTCTATAACTAATGATGATGAAATAGATATAAAGCATTTTTTAGATAGTTTAACTCCTTTAATTACAAATCTATTCAATGGGAAGAAAAGACTAATAGATATAGGTACAGGAGGCGGCTTTCCAGGGCTGCCTCTTAAAATTATAAATCGAGATCTTAATGTGACATTACTTGATAGCTTAAATAAAAGGATAATATTTTTAAATGAGGTAATTAATAAGTTAAATTTGAAGGATATAGTAGCTATACATGGGAGAGCAGAAGAACTAAGTATAAAACCTTTATATAGAGAACAATATGATATAGCTATATCTAGAGCAGTTGCTTCACTGAATACCTTAAGCGAATATTGTATGCCATTTGTCAAGGTGGGCGGATATTTCATTTCAATGAAGGGACCAGAGATAGATGATGAATTAAAATCTAGTAACAATGCGATAAAGATACTTGGTGGGAAGATTGTTGAAACAAAATTAATAAATCTACCTGAAAGTGACATAGTTCATTCTTTGATAATAATAGAAAAAATAAAAGAAACTCCGACAAAATATCCTAGGGGTGGAGGAAAACCTCGTAAAAATCCTTTGTAACCTTATTAAAATCTTGTTATAGATTGTAGTAATTTGTATGAAAATATTTGGGAAATAAAGAAGGAAATAATAAGGATTGTATAGAATAATTGGAATAAAGACTTAAGAAAAGAGGGGTCGTATGAGAGAGATAATCAATATTCCAATTAAATTCATAAAGCCTAATCCTTATCAGCCAAGAAAAAACTTTAATTTAAAATCTCTAGAAGAATTATCACAGTCTATAAAAGCATATGGTATTATCCAACCAATCAGTGTTAGAAAACTTAGCAATGAATCCTATGAATTAATCGCAGGTGAAAGAAGATTAAGGGCATCTGAACTTGCAGAATTAGAAGAGATACCTGCCATTATTGTTGATTATAGAGACAAAGATTCTGCAATGGTAGCATTGGTTGAGAACTTACAAAGAGAAGACTTAAATTTTATTGAGGAAGCTGAAGGGTATAGTAATCTAATTGAAGATCACAATATTACACAGCAGGAGCTTGCTGAAAGATTAGGTAAATCTCAATCTACAATAGCCAACAAATTAAGGTTATTAAAATTACCACCTGATGTAAAGAAAACATTAATTGAAGAGAATTTGACTGAAAGACATGGAAGGGCCTTGTTAAAATTGCCCGATGATAATTTAAGAAGAATTGTACTAGATAAAACAGTAAACAACAACCTAAACGTAAGTGGTACAGAGACCCTTGTTGAAGATATATTAAACAATTTAAGAAAAAAAGATGAAAATGTATCAAGTCAGAAAATCAAATCTTTAATTAGTGTAAGAATTTATTTGAACACAATAAAAAAGGCATATAGGGCTATAAAGGAATATGGAATAGAAGCTGAATATAATGAAGAGGATAAAGGAGATTTTTATTTAGTATCTATTAAGATTCCCAAGTCCAGTTAATTCAACGGCTGCGATAAAATGTTCCACGTGAAACATAATATAATGTTCCACGTGGAACATTTTTTTCTTAAATTTTACCCTAATTCCTTTTGTATTAATTTAAATTTCTGATATTATATATGTAAGTAGAAAAATCTCGAGGTGTTTGTATGGGTAAAATAATCGCTATATTTAATCAAAAAGGTGGAGTGGGAAAAACCACTACAAGTATAAATCTATCTTCAGGAATTGGGAAAATGGGGAAGAAGGTCTTATTGGTTGACATTGATCCTCAAGGAAACTCAACAAGTGGATTGGGAGTGGATAAGAATGCAGTAGAACACATAATTTATGATATTCTTGCTCTTGGTTTACCCATTGAAGAGGGAATTTTCTCAACATCTGCTGAGAATGTAGATATAATACCCTCAAACAATCAATTGGCTGGTTTAGAAATAGAATTAGCCAGAGAAGGCAATTGGGAAATGATACTAAAGAATGAATTGAATAAAGTTAGAGATAATTATGATTATATATTTATAGATTGTCCTCCTTCTCTTGGAATACTTAGTGTTATAGGGCTTATTGCCGCAGATAGTGTTATTATACCTATTCAATGTGAATACTACGCATTGGAAGGGGTAAGCCAATTATTTGATACAATAGAATTAGTTAAGAAAAGCTTTAATCCATCACTAGATGTAGAAGGTGTTGTATTAAGTATGTTTGATGGTAGGACAAACCTTTCTATTCAAGTAGTAGATGAAGTTAAATCATTTTTTAAAGGTAAAGTATATACAAATATAATCCCGAGAAATGTAAGGTTAGCTGAAGCACCATCATATGGCTTATCTATAATGGATTATGATGATAAATCAAAAGGTGCAGAAGCCTATATGGATTTAGCAGAAGAGTTCATAGATTTGCAGGATTAATCAGGGGATGGATTCTGTACCATCAAGTAATTAATGGGAGGGAATGGGAACCCACCCCTACGAAAAATATTGAACGAACAAATGCAGGGATGGATTTCGTGCCATCCTGATTGATATGAAAGGAATGATATAAATGACTCAGAAGAAAAGAGGTCTCGGAAAAGGTCTTTCCGCATTAATATCAGATAAAACTGTAGTTGACAATATATTAAGTGAAGAAGAAGTCACAGCGGATAATATTATTAATCTAGAAATTAATAATATCGTATCTAAAGAAGATCAACCTAGAAAATACTTCGATGATGAGGCATTGAAAGATTTAGCGAATTCCATCAGCATAAATGGAGTAATTCAACCTATCATAGTTAGAAAAGTAGAAGATAAATATGAAATTGTAGCTGGTGAAAGAAGATGGCGTGCATCTAAAAAGATAGGATTAGAGAAAATACCTTGTATAATTAAGGATATAAATCATGAGACAGCCGCAAAGATATCATTGATTGAAAACGTACAAAGAGAGGACTTAAACCCAATAGAAGAGGCAAGCGCTTATCAGAGAATAATGGAAGAATACAATTTGAAACAAGAGGAACTAGCAGAAGCTATAGGTAAAAGCAGAACTTATATTACAAATTCAATTAGATTGTTAAATTTACATGAAACTGTTATAGAATATATCTATCAGGGAAAATTAACTAGTGGGCATGGGAAAGCCTTATTAGGAATAAAGAATAAAGATGAGCAGTTAAAGGCAGCAGAAAAAATTATTGAACAGGGATTGAATGTTAGAGAGACAGAAGCAGATGTAAAACAGAATAAAGCAAAATTAAAAAAGAAAAGAAACGCAAAAGCAAAGGAATCATATATAATTGATTTGGAAGAAGGATTAATGAGAACATTAGGGACAAAGGTTAATTTGGTAGTAGGAAATAAAAAAGGCAAAATAGAAATTGAATACTATGGTGATAGTGACTTAGAACGACTTATAGACTTGCTTATGCAATAATGTTCCACGTGGAACATTAAATTTTAAATCATGGAAGGAGATAAAAATGGAGATAAACATATTCCAAGTTGATGCATTTAGTTCCAAACCTTTTGGAGGAAATCCAGCTGGAGTTGTTCCAGATGCTAAATGGTTAAAGGAAAGTGATATGCAAAAAATTGCAAATGAAATGAATTTATCAGAGACAGCTTTTGTTATACAAAGGGATGATAATTTATTTAAGATAAAATTTTATACTCCATTATGTGAAATTGATTTATGTGGTCATGCCACAATAGCTACATTTTATACCTTAGCTGAACAAGGATATATAAAACCAATTGAAAGTGGAATTAAAAAGGTATTTATGGAAACTAATATAGGAAGACTTCCTGTGGAAATAGAATTCTTTAATAATTTGCCGGAGCATATAGTGATGGAACAAGGAGAACCTAAGACAATAGGTAAACTTGAGAATTTGAGTAAATTGGTTGATATATTAAATATTAAAATGTCTGATATAGGCATAGACGATTATTTTATTGAACCAGAAATAATATCAACGGGTTTGCCAGATATTATGTTACCAATTAGAGATAAAAAGGTTTTAGATAGCATACAAATGGATTTTTGTGAGTTATCTAATTACTGTAAAGAACTCAATGTAGTAGGTGTGCATGCTTTTCATATGCCAGAAAAAGATTCTTTTGAAATATATGCTAGAAATTTTGCTCCATTAGTTGGAATAAATGAGGAATCAGCAACAGGCACTGCCAATGGATGCTTAATATATTATTTAAAAAAGAATTCATTAATTAATAGGGATAAAATTATGGTTTTGCAGGGTGAATCATTAAATAGACCAAGTGAAGTATATTGCCATATTGAAGAAGATAATGACACATTCAAGATAAAAGTTGGTGGAAGAGCCAATATTACATTGGAAGGAATTATAAAATTTTAGTAAAATATGTGCAATTTTTCTAAACATAGGATAGAATATGATGTGGAGGTGTATAAAGTGTTAGTTGAAAAAACAATAAAAGAATTCATAGCAGAAGTAGAAAGTAGCAATCCAACACCAGGTGGTGGTAGCGTAGCTGCATTGGTTGGGAGTATCGGTGGAGCATTAACAAATATGGTAGGTAATCTTACTATAGATAAAAAAGCATTTGAGGAAGTTCCAGAAGATGCAAAAGCTAAGATGAAAGAAGCTAAAGCAGAACTAGAAAAATTAGTAAAAGATTTAGCAGTAATAATAGATAAAGACGCTACAGCTTTTGATGGTGTTATGGAGGCATTTAAATTGCCTAAAAATACTGATGAAGAAAAATCTGCTAGATCTAATGCAATTCAAGAAGGCTACAAGAAAGCATTAGAAGTTCCAATGAGTTGTGCAGAAGAGTGCTATAAGGTTTTAGAATTACAAAGAGTATTTGCTGATTATGGCAATGTAAATGCAATTACAGATGTTGGAGTAGGTACATTATTAGCTTATTCAGGTTTAGAAGGTGCATTATTTAATGTAACTATAAATTTAAAAAGCATAAAAGATGAAGAATTTAGAACAAACATAGAAAACAAGGTAAATACCTTATTAGCAAATGGTAAAAAACTTAAAGATGAACTTCTAGAAGTAGTATATAGAAGATTAGGTTAAAGAGAGGGAATTCCTTCTCTTTTTCTTTTAATATCTTCAAAAATGTTGTATTATTAAATGAGAATATAATTAAAAGGGGTTGTAAATATGATAAAAAATGACCTAAAAAATTTAATTATCAAAGCAAAGGGAGAAGAGAAATCTGAATTAGTTCTAAAAAATTGTAATTTGGTAAATGTTTTTACAAATGAAATTATTAAAACAAATGTAGCTATAGATAATGGAAAAGTTGTAGGTATAGGAGAATATCAAGGCTTAGAGGAAATTGACTTAGAAGAAAAGTATCTAGTACCTGGATTTATAGATAGCCATGTTCATATTGAGTCATCTATGTCAACTCCTTCACAATTTGCCAGAGCAATAATTCCAAGGGGGGTTACTTCCGTAATCACTGATCCACATGAAATTGGCAATGTTAAGGGAATAGAAGGCATAAAATTTATGATTGAAGATAGCAAGGACACTCCTCTAGATGCTTATTTTGTACTTCCTAGTTGTGTTCCAGCTACGCCTTTTGAAAATTCAGGAGCAATTTTAGAGGCTGAGACCCTAGAAGAACTTATGGATGAGGACCAAGTTATTGGATTAGGAGAAATGATGAATTATCCAGGAGTTATTAATTATGATGATAAGGTTCTAGATAAGCTGTTATTGGGTAGTAAGAAAATCATCGATGGACATGGTCCAATGATAACAGACAAAGATTTAAATGCCTATGTTGCTTCAGGTGTTAAGACAGAACATGAATCATCTACTTTAAATGAGGTATATGAGAGACTGAGACTTGGTATGTACATTTTAATCAGAGAAGGTTCCGCAACTAAAGACTTGAGAAAACTTATTTCAGCTGTTAACAAGGATAATCTAAGCAGATTTTTGTTCTGTACAGATGATAAGCATCCAGAGGATTTAATAAAGGATGGTAGTATTGATTATAATATTAGATTGGCTATAAAAGAAGGAATAGATTCAGTAGATGCAATAAAAATTGCTACGATAAATGCTGCCCGAGCCTATAATCTTAATGGAAAAGGAGCTATAGCACCAGGTTATGATGCTGATTTGGTAGTAGTAGATAATTTAAAAGACTTTAATATTTTAAAGGTATATAAATATGGAAAACTTGTAGCAGAGAATTATAAACCCTTATTTGAAAGCAAATCATATTCACCTGAATATATGAAAAATTCAGTTAAAATTAAAGAAGTAACTGAGGATGATTTAAGGATTAAGATAGATGGAAGTCTAGCTAATATCATTGAAGTTATTCCAGGTAGTATAGTAACTGATAAAAAACAAGGAGAAGTTAGTACCAAGGATGGATATTTTGCATATTCTAATAAGGATATATTAAAATTGGTAGTAGTAGAAAGACATAAGGCAACTGGAAATGTTGGTGTGGGATTGATAGAAAACTTTAAATTAAAGAATGGTGCTATTGGCACTACTATTGCCCACGATTCTCATAATATAATAGTTTTAGGCGACAACGATAAAGATATATTGAAAGTTATTGAGGAACTGTCCAATATTGGTGGGGGCCTTGCAATGGCCTCAGAAGGAGAAATAATAAATAGCTTACCTCTAGAGATTGGCGGAATTATGACATCAAAGGAAATTGAAGAAACAAATAAATCATTAAAAGAAATGATGAATATCTCATATAATAAATTGAATGTAAATAAAGACATTGACCCTTTTATGACTCTATCGTTTATGGCTTTGCCAGTAATACCAAAATTAAAGCTAACAGATTTGGGTCTATTCGATGTTGAAGAATTTAAATTTATAAATGTATCGGTAGTAGATTAAAGTTTTGAAGGTGATTAGATGGTATATTTTGATAATGCGGCTACAACATATCCAAAACCGGATATAGTTTACGAAACAATAATGGATGCAATGAAAGATTATGGTGCAAATCCAGGAAGATCAGGACATAAAATGGCACTAAAATCAAGTAGAGGCATATTTGAAACTAGGGAATTAATAGGCAAGCTTTTTAATATAAGCAATCCTTTAAATATAATTCTAACATTTAATGCTACAGAAAGTTTAAATCTTGGTATTAAGGGACTTTTAAAACCAGGAGATCATGTAATTACAACAACAATGGAGCACAACTCTGTGCTCCGTCCTATTAAATATATGGAACAGTTTGGAATAGAAAATACAATTGTGAAATGTGATGATAAGGGAAGATTGAAGGTTTCTGATATTGAAAAAAACATTAAAAATAACACTAAGTTAATAATCAATACACATATTTCAAACCTTACTGGTACCATTATGCCAGTAGCTGAGTTAGGTAGGTTAGCACGTGATAGGGGAATTGTTTATATGGTAGATGCTGCCCAATCAGCAGGCGTATATGATATAGATGTAGAAGATATGAATATAGATTTATTAGCATTTCCAGGGCATAAGAGTTTATTGGGACCTCAAGGTACTGGAGGACTGTATATTAGGGATGATATTGAGCTAACAGGATTATATCAAGGGGGAACTGGCAGCGCATCCTTTTCTTTGGATCAGCCAAATATATTCCCTGATAAATATGAAAGTGGAACTACAAATGCACCAGGATTAATAGGACTTGGAGCAGGTATTAAATTCATATTGGAAAAAGGAATAGATAATATAAGAAATTATGAGGAAGATTTAACTAAGCATTTTATTGAGGAAGCAAGTAAAATCGATGGTATAATATTGTATGGTCCTTGTAATGTTAAGGAACAGGGTGCTGTTGTATCACTAAACATTAAGGATATAGATTCATCTGAAGTATCATATATATTAGATGAGGAATATGATATTGCAGTAAGACCAGGACTTCATTGTGCACCTTTAGCTCATAAAACCATAGGAACGTTGGAACAAGGTGCAGTTAGATTTAGTTTTGGTTATTTTAATACACATGATGAAATTGAATATGCCATAAAAGCATTGAAGGAAATTGCAAAAGAAGTTTAGGGAGGATACAGATAGATGGAATATATAAGAGAATTTATTTCTACTTATAATATAGAAATAATTTTTGGACTAGCTATAGCAATTATAGGTTTATTTATTTTATTATTAATTACTCAAGGAAAAATTAAAAAGTCAAAAGAAAAATATAATTCTTTTATGAGGGGTTTAACAGGTGTTAATATTGAAGATTTGTTAGTACGTATGGATAAGGATATAAGAGAAATGGAAAGAGATATAAATTTAATAGAAAGCAACATTAGCTCACTTGATACTAAACTTACCTTTGCAATCCAAAAAATTGGATTTATCAGATACAATGCATTTGATGGAATTGGTAGTGAATTAAGTTATTCTATTGCATTATTGGACAACTTCCAGAATGGATTTGTATTAACAAGTATTTATGGCAGGGAAAGTTCAATAAGTTATGCAAAGCCATTGAAAAATGGAGAATGTAATATTCCACTATCAGCAGAGGAGTTAATAGCTATTGATAGGGCAATAAAAGGTGAAATTCAAGAAAGAGTAATCCAATAAGGAGATATTAATATATGAGAAAGATACTTTTTATTGTAAATCCAGTAGCGGGTGGGGGAAGACCTAATGCAATAATTCCAATTATAGAGAATAGAATGAAAGACAGTGACATTGAATTTAAAATCATCAATACAACAAAACCTAAAGAGGCTATTAAAATTGCTGAAGAAAATGTAGACGAGTTTTCTGTAATAGTTGCTGTTGGTGGTGATGGGACCATAAATGAAGTTGCAAAGGGATTGATAAATAGTAAGCGGGGAACTTTAGGAATCATACCTGGTGGAACAGGAAATGATATGAGCAAATCATTGGGTCTTTCACAGGATCCAAATGAAGCTTTGGATGCTATTATAAAAAATACAACTAAAAGCATGGATATAGGTCTTGTTAATGGAATTCCTTTTTTGAACATAGCAAGTATCGGATTTGATGCGGAAACTGTAAAAAATACAGAAGGTATAAAAAGAAGGATAAAAGGCAAGAGTGCATATATATTAGGTGTAATAACTACACTACTCACTTATAGAAAAAAACATATATCTTTAATAATTGATGATATAGAATATAATAGAAACTTTCTTCTATTAGCAGTTGGGAATGGCAGTTTTTATGGTGGAGGAATGAAGATACTTCCTATGGCTGAGATTGACGATGGATATTTTGACATTTGTATCATAAAGGATGTAAGCAATCTAAAAATTTTATTCCTATTTCCTTCAATTTTTAAAGGGAACCATTTAAAATATACAAAATATATTGACATATTTAAAGCCAAAAAGGTAATAGTAAAAGATAAATCAGATGTAATAATAAACTTAGATGGGGAACTAATAAAAAACAATAAAAAAGATATAGTTTTTGACTTAAAAGACCATAAATTAGAAGTTATTACAAACGGTTTTAAATATTAAATTTTTGTAATAATTAAAAAATCCAACAAACTAACAACTTCCAACTCCATAGGTGTTGATATTACTCACCTTGGCAAGATGAATATTTTCATAGTATCATTAATATAATATATCATATGGTTTGTAATAAAGTTGAAATAATTATATTCTATGGTATAATAACTTTAGAATTATTACAAAATGGTTACAAAACCCTACCGAGGAGGAAAGCTATGGTTGAACATAATCCATCAGATCCAAGTACTTCAAATACCAACAATAAGATTGCAGATTTGTTGAGTAAATTAAAAAACATTAACATTAACAAGATTAAAAATTTATTTAAGAAATTAAAAAATATTGACATAAATAATATAAATTTAAGAAGAGTATTAATCTTCTTCATGGTAGCCGTAATGGCTGGATTAGGTTTCACAGGGTATAAGATAAATGAAATAAACACAAGAGGATTTAATGTATATCTGGGTGAAGAAATCCTAGGTACAGTAAGAACTGAAGAAGAAGCTCACGTAGCAATGGCAGACATAAAAAGTGAATTATCAAATACATATGATGTAGATATCGTATTGGATAAAGAGTTAAATTTCGAAGCAACGCATTGTAAGGACAAGGACTTAATATCTGATATAGATTTAAAGAATAACATAAGGTCTAAGATTAACTTTGCAGTCAGCGGATACTCCTTACAGATAAATGGAGAAGAGGTTGGGATACTTAAACATGAAGAGGATGCCCAATATATATTAGATACATTAAAGGAACCTTATATAAATCGCGAAGAAGCTGATTCAAATGTTAAAGAAATAAAAATCTTAGAAAATGTAGATATAGTTAAAAAAGAAGTAAGTTTAAATAAAATTTCAAATATTGATGATGTATTAGATTATTTGCAAACAGGTTCAGAAGAAATTAAAACCCATATGGTTGAAGCGGGAGAAAGTTTCTGGACCATAGCAAAAATATATGATACTACAGTTGATGAACTTGTAGCAGCAAATTTGGATAAAGATCCTAAAAAATTGAAACCTGGTGATGAAGTAAAACTACTTGTACCTAAATCCAAGGTTACAGTAGCTACGGTAGAAGAAGTAGAATATATAGAAGAAACTAAATATGAAGTACAAGTAGAATATGATAAAAATATGTATACTAATCAAAAGAAGGTAAAGGTAGAAGGTAAAAAGGGTAAATCCAAAATTGTTGCAAATGAAATAAGACATAATGGAATGTTGTTTGAGCGGGAAATAGTAAGTGAAGAAGTAATAGAGAAGCCAGTTGACGAATTAGTAGTCAAGGGAACAAAAGAAGTACCTAAAACAGTTGCTACAGGAAGCTTCCTAATGCCTACAAGAGGAAGCATATCTTCAAGATATGGTATGAGATGGGGCAGAATGCATAAAGGTTTGGATATAGCTGCAAGCTATGGTTCAGCTATAAAAGCAGCAGATGGTGGTAAGGTTACTTTTGCAGGATATAAAGGCTCATTTGGAAATTTAGTTGAAATAGACCATGGAAATGGATATAAAACAAGATATGCACATTGTAGTAAACTATTAGTTAAAGCCGGAGATAAGGTTTATAAAGGCCAACATATTGCAAATGTAGGTAACTCTGGAAGATCAACAGGTCCTCACCTGCATCTAGAGGTTCTAAAAAACGGCGTAAACGTAAATCCAAGCAGTTTTGTAAAATAAGACGGGTTTGATAACCCGTCTTTTATTGTGTCAAGTTGAATGCGGAACCTCCGTTCCTATATTTCTGGGATGCCAATCATCCTTGCTTTAATTAATCTTTCTTCCTATTAAGTCTAAATCCCAAAGCAATCAAAAATGTTCCAATTCCATAATATAAGATTGTGGAAACTTCACCTGTCTTTGGCAATGGAATTGCCTTAGGTATTTCTTCTTCAATAATATCTTCTTTAGGCAAATCTTCTGGTACATCCTCAGGAATATCTTCATCTACATCTTCCATTTCATCAATTTGTTCAGGTATTGTAGGTGTTACTGGTTCCTCTGGATCCCGCGTTGGTCTAGAATCAGGATCTGGGTCTGGATTAGGTGTCGGTTGATCAGCCTGTGCCACAAATATCCATTTAATTTCAAGAGTTTCTCCTTGGAATTCGTTGCCTGTATCGGGTCCCGGAAGATATATTGTTGCTTTTAATTCTTTTAATACTCCAGGTGAAAATCTACCTAAATCAATACTAGAAGACGCAAAACCATTCATAGGTCCTAAATATATTTCAACATCATCTAAGAATACTACAAGACTTAATTGTTTAAATAAATCCGATTCATCTTCTAAAGGAACAGGGCTCACCCTTTCAACATTCATAAAAAGCCGGAAGGTATAAGAATAATTATTTTTTATTGTTAAAATTCCTTCCTTAGTATCACCAGGATTTAAATTGTTTAAATCGAATAATCTAGTATCATTTGGTATAATTTCTAAGCCTAAATTTGTCCCTACTAGTTCCAAATCTTCAGCATAGATTATATTTGTACTAAAAGTATTTAAAGTCCCTAGCACTAAGGAAAGTATACCGATAAATATTAAAGTTTTAGATAAAAATTTTTTCATTATTAAATCCTCCTTTAAAGGAGTAATAGGGGAGGAATTACCTCCATTTGGGTTATTTTATTCAATCCACTTTTCAACGCCTAATGCTGGAACATCAAGACCTGGTTTATTCCACTCATCTCTAAAAGCATAATGTGATGCCTGGACTGCTTCAGCTTCAACCTTTAATTCAAATTTTGCACCTTGGTAATCATTATTCATTTCTTCTCCGATAAAGTGAACTCCTTCTATTAGCCTTGTAGTAACTTCATCCTTATCCAGTATTTCAACATAGTAATACCAACCATCTTCATCTTCAATCCAATCTGTAGTATTTAAGCCAACTAATTGAGCAGGTGCTAAATCATTAGATGTTGAATCATTTGTGAATGTCCATGTAGGAGTTAATTTAACTCTTACATATACTCTTTTAGAACCGATGTTTTCTACAGATACTAACTTATCATATAAATCTCCAGGATTTACATTTTCAAAACCATTTGCTGGGAAGTTAACTTCCTCGCTATTATTTAAAGTCTTATCGTGTAATTCAATTTCTACTGTTCCTGCAGTAAATTTGTTTGTTACTTCAGCGCTATCTGTAAACCATGCCATTGTTCCGCCTACAACTAATAATGCCACTAGAGCAAAGCTCATTAGAAATATTGTCCTTTTTTTCATTACTTAAATCCCCCTTAATGGTATTTTTTGTTTGCAGCTAGGCTGCCACCAAACGAAGGCCCTATAGCTTTGCGTCCCTTGGTTTCCCAAGGTTTGCCAATATCTCGTTTTATTTTTATGTCAATTCCATGGTTGATTTGGATTGAAGGGTAGTTGGGATAAACCCCAAACTTGCTTCCATCCATCATTGGAGATTTGCACTCCTTCAGCTACTACCTTTAATGAAAATCTTTCACCTCCATACTCTGGACCTAATTCCGTAAATTCTATACTATCTAGTAAAAGACTTGTAACCTCGCCTTCATTTAAATAATATTTAAAGTAATAGTAACCATCTTCATATTTCCAATCGGAATTATTAGCCAAGTTTAACCTTACATTTGATACTGATAAACTTGAATCACTCCAATATGGAACAAGTCTGACCCTTACATAAGTTCTTTTTGAACCTAGACTTTCTACTCGAACATTTTTGTCATACTTTATAGCCACTGCATTTTCAATGTCTTCCCAGTCTGGTTCTACAACCCTTACCTCAACTGTTCCCATCTCAAATTTGTTCTTGATATTTGTACTTGATGTGAACCATGCATAAGATATACCAGATATTAAAAGGACCATCAAAATTGTGGATATTACTATTGATTTCTTTTTCATAGACATCCATCCTTATTGCTTACTTTTTTTCTACTTCTTTCTTAAAGAACCTTGGTAAGACCATCCAAGCTATTGCAATAGTTATTAATAGAGCAATTCCATACTTTGTGTTTAAAAATCTAAATATTTTACCTATATATGGAATGATATAAACAACTTTGCCTATTACTTTTTCAGCTTCCAATGGTATTGGATCATCTACTTCGTTTGCATCCCCTTTTGTAATGAGTGTTCCATTATCTTCAATATCCATTACTCTATGGGTTATTCTTGAACTCTTGTTATGACCGTAATAGGTAATTATATCTCCTACTGCAACTTCCTCTGGCCTCAGTTCTTCTACTACTATCATTGAGTTTAGGTTTATAGTGGGACTCATGCTTCCACTATCAACTATATAGAGTCGATGGTTAAATAAAGAGGGTTCTTGACCAGTGAATTTTGATTTAGCTGTGATAAATATTAATACTGCCAATACTATGACAATGGATGCAAAGAGAACATTTCCTATTAAACCTATTATTTTGTTTTGCTTAACTTCCTCGATATTCACCATACATTCACCCCATATTAGTCAAAATCTTCTTCTAAAATAATTTCATCATCAACAAAATCTTCCTTAGGCAATACAATATCTTGTTCTAAATCTATTGGATGTCTTTCCTCTATAGGTCTTGACCTTGTAGTTGTGACTCCTACTGTTATATTGTTTACTAGTTCGTCATCATCATAAAACCACCCATCATTATTACGTCTGTTTGTTACTATAGCGGAATCTACAATATTACTTGGTGATATTGTAATTACTTTAGTTGAAATACTGACAAGCTCAAAATTCATTGGTATTATTTCTTTGATTTCATACTCACCATATTCTAAGCCTTCAATTTTTCCTGATTCTCTATTCTTTAGTGTTAGGGTATAGGTTTTACCATTAGATCCATAAATAAAGATGTCGAAGACTTGGTCGCCGCTATAATTTTCAACTATTTTTGTTATAGTGATTTCACCTTTGGGGACAAAGGTATTTATAACTGTTAAACCATCTAAGGTTTTTTCATAGTCTGGTGGAACAGTTTCTTCGTCGATGGAAAAAATATAAGGTTGCCCATAGGGACTATATTCTGGTACACCTTTCCAAGTGTAGCTCCATGCAGGGTTTTCATTAGCATCAACTATGCCATCGACAACACCAGTTTTATATTCAGTTAATATACCATTTGCTACCTTTCTCATTAATTGCAAGGTTACAGGAGGCATATTTCCCCCTCCAACCCATTCTTTATAACCTGTTACATCTATTTTTGGAACATGAACGATCAATGGTCCACCAACATCGTGCCCTCCACCTATTCCTTTAATAAAGAAAGTAAGTTGCCCATCTTCGGGGATATTGAGTTTTGATGAATCAAACATAAAAACGGTCCAATGTGCATCTTTAGTATTTCCTTGCAATCCACCTGTTGGTGCATATTCTATACCATCGACATAAATTTTTACCAAGGGATTATATTCATCAAAGTTAGTAGAGGTTAAATTACTTAGTTTCATATATTGCAGCTGATGAGTAGACTTTATTGCTGCATATACAGTCCCACCCTGTGACCATAAAATAACTGGTATAGTGTGTGTATTGACAGACTCGCCCTGCAAGGTAGTTGGCACAATTATAGTATTCAGGTCTACTGTATAGTATCCAGGAGTACCAATTGCCATAAGCATAAATTCATCCATCACATAATACACAAAAATCGTATAATCCTCCTCTGTCACCTCAAATGGTAGTTCCGTAGAATTATCCTCATCAAGTATATATCCTTCAGGCAAATCATTGTAATCAGGTTCCTTGATAGACCATACAAAAGGATCTTCTGCAGGCACTTCCCCTTCGTAATTCCAATCTTCTATTTCTTTATTATCCAAGAAAAATACTACCTTATAGGGCAAAAATTCTGGTTCTCCAGGATTCATAGGTTCTCCTGACTCATTAGGCTCTTCAGAATCATCAGGATCCTTAGTCTCATCGGGATTACCGGGTTCATCAGTATCATCAGGCTCATCAGAATCCTCAGGATTTTCTTGGTCTTCTGAATCTTTTGGGTCTTCCTGGTCTGCAGGCTCCTCGAAGTCCTTCGGTTCTTCATCCTCCTTAGGATTATCTGTATCAACTGGATCTTCATCCTTCTTTTGTTCCTCAGGATTTTCAGGCACTTGTTGGTCAGGATTTTCATTATCAACTTGCTCTTTTGGTTCCTCATCATCCAAATCTAAAATTTCAATTTCATCTCCAAGGGTATCGATAGAATAGGAGAAAGAATTAGCTCCAATAGTTATTATCATTATCAATACTAGGAGGATTGCTACATATTTGTTAAAAAACTTTTTCAATTAATTTTCACCTCCATAAACATAAATTATTTGGAGTTTTTATCCACCTAGTACTATATATACCAGCAAAGATTTCATATGGATTTCATAAACGTTTCAAATTGATTTCATTATTTTATAACGAATAGGAAAGTCCTACAATTCTGATAATTTAATTTACAGGACTTTCCGTATATGAGTTTCAAGAAAAGCTACCTTAACGCATCGTTAGATGCTTTTCTTATTTTAAACAAAAAAAAACCTAGGACATTTAATTGTCCTAAGTTTAAAATAGAAACCATAGTTATAAAGGTTTATATTTAATACTTAATACTATATTTTTCATTTTACATTTCTCTTGAAATTTTATTCTTAGTCTTTTTATAATTGTTTCCAGGGAATCAGATTCTACGCTATATAGAAGTAATACTAGTTGACTATCACTTATTTTAGACAATATATCTCCCTTTCTTAAATTTTTATAAACTATACTTACTAAAGTATTTAAAGCCTCTTTTTTATCGCTTTCAGGCAAGGGTTTAAGTTCGCTATTTTCTATAGAAAGTAATCCTAAAAAGACGTTTCTTTTAGAATCGTCAGGTCTTTTTCTCCTTTCTAGATTATAAAGGAATTTGAAATAAAAAGGATCACAAATTAGGGCCCCATTTTCATCCAAGTCCTCCATCAATTCCTTATCAATTACAATCCACTCAATGTTATCCTTGGTATTATCATCATATGATTGAATTTTTTTATAAAGGGCCTTCATTTTATCTGATGGTGACGTTCTAAATTGACTATATACCTTTGAGGTAAAATATTCATAATGACTTAGTGCATAACGCTTTTGTCCTATCTCTAGTAATGCTTCAATGAAATATATATGCAGCATTTCATCATGAGGCTCATGAATGATTGCTTCCTCACATATTTTAACTATTTCATTATTCATGTCTTTACTTTTTAATATTTCAAGATAATTCATCATACCTTTTAAATACATTCGGTGATACCTATTCCTTATAGGAATAATCCAATCTTCATATTCTACCTCGGATAAATATTCACCTTTATAATAGGCTAAACCCTCTTTCAAAATATCAAGTGCCTTATCAGGATTAGCATCCTTTAAAAAGTTACCCTCTTCAATTAGTCCTGTGAAAATTTCAAAATCGATTTCAACATTATCTTTAGTTTCAAATTTATAATAGCCATTGACGTATTCAATCTCATAAAATTCCTTATGAAAATCTTCCCATGATTTAATCATTTTTCTAAGTCTAGAAATATGGGTTCTAAGAACATTCCTTGGATTTTGAAACTCATTATCGGGCCATAAATCTTCAATAATATTTTCTGGCAGCAATGTCCTGCCATTGTAGGTTATAAAATACTTAAGCAATTTAATCAACTGATAAGGGTTACCCTTTCTATTTAATACACTCTCTTCGCCAATGTTTATATCAAAATATCCTAAAGTATATATTTTGACCATAATCCCACCCCATTAAGCATATATGTACCATATACCCAGTATTAGTATATTAGAAACCATAAAAAAATGGGGTGGATTGACTATCCCCCCATTTATATTCTAGAATCCAATAAGAAAAATATAATTAATAACATAATTAAACTTTCCGATATATCATCTCTATTTCCACTTTTTAAACATTGCACATTATTTATCTCAGTCTTACTATCTTGAAACAAGTTTTTCAAATTTAGTACTCCCGCCCCTTGACTATCTAGATCACTATTTAAGTCTATACAGGATTTAATCAACATTTTCTTTACTTCATTATGAGTCAGTTTGTCATTTTTGTTTAATAATAGTGCAACACTTCCTGCAACAAGTGGTGTAGCCATGGAAGTCCCGCTTAGGGAGGTATAACTATCTAATTTTGTGTTGGATAGGGACCTTATATTAACTCCTGGTGCTACTAAGTCAGGCTTGTTTATTCCTTCCTTTGTAGGTCCTCTACTTGAAAAAATAGCTATAGTATCATCACTGATATTTGGAGTTCTTTTATCATCAACAGCACCAACTGTAATTACATTTCTACTTATTCCAGGTGATAGTATTGTTTTTTCATTTGGACCGCTATTACCAGCAGCAGTTACAACTATTATACCTTCTGCAATTGCCCGATCTACTGCTTTACATAAAGGATCTTTGTTACTGGAATTTGTAGCAGGTGTTCCTAAAGATAAATTAATTACACGAATATTGAGCCTATCTTTATTCTCTATTACATAAGATATTGCAGCAATGATATCTGAGGTGCTTCCACCACCATTCTGGTCCAAAGCCTTGATACCAACAATATTAGCCTTGGGTGCAATTCCAGCCAATCTTCCTCTTGAAGAATAACCATTACTAGCTATTATACCTGCAACATGGGTACCGTGACCATTGTCGTCATAGGGAATGGTCTTGTTATTAACAAGGTCCTTAAAATCAATTATCCTATTTATGGGTTTTGTCAAATCATCGTGAGGAGCCACTCCTGTATCTATTACAGCTATTGTTACACCTTCCCCCTCATAACCTCTATCATGAGGTAAATATGCTTCCATTGCTGCAGTGGATATATCCAATTGGGTAAAAACTTGGGAGTCAAAACTTATATAGTCAACTTCAGGACTAGTAGATAGTCTATAAATTACATCTGTAGACATATGACCAGCATATCCATCTATTATTGGTAATTCTGATTTTAATCTTGATGTTAGACTGGTTATACTTCGTTTCAAGCTTTGACTTGCTTCATTAAGTTGAATTATTACAGGGACTTCCTCTATAGTTTGAGCCATTATTTTGGAGCTTAATATTGGACATAGCTTTTCGTTATTTCCTCTTTTCACTATAACCACCTTCCTCTCTCTATTCTATGCTTAGAAAATTTAAAATGTGATAAGTTTTCCAAGTTATATAGCTATGGTAGTAATTTACTGATATAATATTAATAAGTATAAGTTAGAATGGGAAAAAATAAGGGGGTTTGAGTTATGGATAAGGAAAACATGAAATCAAAAGGATTTGCAACAAAATCTATACATGGTGGATATGAAAAAAATAAATATGGAGCACTAGCTACACCTATTTACCAAACTTCTACATTTATATTCGATACTGCTGAACAAGGGGGGAAAAGGTTTGCTCTGGAAGAGGAAGGTTATATTTATACTAGACTAGGTAACCCTACTAACACCCAAGTTGAGGAGAAATTAGCAATGCTAGAAAATGCAGAAGCATGTGTTTCTACTGCATCAGGAATGGGAGCCATAACATCCTGCTTCTGGACCCTATTGAAAGCTGGAGATCATGTGATAGCATCCCAAACCCTATACGGTTGTACATATGCATTTTTAAGTCATGGAATCACAAGATATGGTGTAGAAGTCACCTTTGTTGATACAAAAGATGCCCAAAAGGTGCGATTGGCTATGAGGGAAAATACAAGAGTTATTTATTTAGAAACCCCCGTTAATCCTAGTCTAGATATTGCTGATATAGAGACTATATCGAAAATAGCTCATGAAAATGAAAATTGTGTAGTTATGGTAGACAATACTTTTGCAACTCCGTATTTGCAAAGACCAATAGATTTAGGTGCAGATATAGTTGTACACTCTGCAACAAAATATCTAAACGGCCATGGTGATGTAATAGCAGGCTTTGTATGTGGTAAAAAAGAATTTATTGATCAAGTTAGACTATTTGGAATCAAGGATATGACAGGCTCGGTCTTAAGCCCATTTGATGCATACTTAATAAATAGGGGTATGAAGACTCTAGAAATTAGAATGGAAAAACACTGTGCAAATGCTCAAAAAGTTGCTGAATTCTTAGAACAGCATCCAGCTATTGAAAAAGTATATTATCCAGGATTAGAAAGCTTTCCCCAATATGAATTGGCAAAGAAACAAATGAAACTGCCTGGTGCTATGATAAGTTTTGAGATAAAAGGTGGGATTGAAGAGGGTATAAGACTAATGAATAGTGTCAAACTATGCACCCTTGCAGTCAGTCTTGGAGATGCCGAGACATTGATACAACATCCTGCATCTATGACACATTCACCTTATACAGAAGAAGAAAGAATAATGTATGGAATAACAAATGGCTTAGTAAGATTATCAGTAGGTTTAGAAGATGTAGAGGATATAATAGAAGACTTAAAGTATGCTCTAGAGAATAGATAAAAGATGAGGCGGTTTAGACCGCCTCATTTATTTTTTTCTGCCCATTATTAGTTTTATTATTTCTCCAACTAAAAGAGGAATAAAGGCAAATGTTAGGATAATTTCCCAATCTGTTAATCCTAGAGGGAATGTATAGAATATTGGATTTAAGAATGGTATATATATTACCAACAACATCAATAAGAATGAGAATGATGTTCCATATACAAGTGTTTTATTTGAGAAAATACCAATTTCAAACAATGTATAATGTGTTGACCTTGTTGAATATGCTCTCAATAACTCAGCTGTTATTAAAGTTGCAAAGGCTATAGTTCTTGCTTCAAGTATATTATCTAAACCATATCTATAAATTCCCCACCAATAAGCAGATAAGGAAGCTATTGCAATGGCAATACTTTGGAATGCTATACCAATTATCATTTCTTTATCCAATATAGATTCATTAGGATCTCTAGGTTCCTGTGACATTATATCAGGGTCACCTTTTTCAACACCAAGTGCTAAAGCAGGGAAACTATCAGTTACCAAGTTTAACCAAAGCAATTGAATTGGTAATAAGGGTACTGGTAAATTGAGCAATATGCTTACAAATACTAACAATATCTCTCCTATATTACAGGATAATAGGAAGAATACAAACTTCTTTATATTATCGTATATAATCCTACCTTCTTCTACTGCAGAAACAATGCTTGCAAAGTTATCGTCAGTAAGAATTAAATCTGCTGTATTTTTAGCAACGTCTGTTCCTGTAATACCCATTGAAACACCGATATCTGACCTCTTTAAGGCTAGGGCATCATTTACACCATCGCCTGTCATTGCTGCAATATCTCCATTTGCTTTCAATGCTGATACAATCCTTACCTTATGTTCAGGAGAAACACGAGCAAATACCTTTGTTTTTTTAACTACTTCTCTTAATTCATCATCTGAAAGATTGTTCAGTTCTGCACCCATCATTGCTTGGTCTTCGGTTTCTGCCATCCCCAAATCTCTAGCGATTGCAAAAGCAGTCTCTTTATAATCACCTGTTATCATTATTGTATTTATTCCCGCCTGTTTACAAAGCTTTATAGCTTCTTTTGCTTCTGGTCTTGGCGGGTCAATCATGCCGACTAGACCAACAAAAATCATTTTTGATTCGTTATTTTCAGAAGAAATATTAGTAGGCATAGCATCATACTCTTTATAGGCAAATGCCAAAACCCTTAATGCTTCTTTTGAGAATTTACTATTTACTTCTAGAACTTTTTTCTTTAACTCATCAGTAAATTGCACTATCTTATCATTTTCTTTTATAAAATCGCATTTACTTATTACTATATCAGGGGCACCCTTCGTAAATGATACGATTTTTTGTGGTATAAAATCCTTATGGAATGTAGTCATCATCTTTCTATCTGAGTCAAATGGAATCTCTTCCACCCTAGGGTAGGATTTGTTTATATTTTCACTTGTAATATTAGCCTTACCAGCTAAAGTTACCAAAGCACCTTCAGTTGGGTCCCCAATAATCTTATATAAATCATTAGATTTTTCTAATTTAGCATCATTTGCAAGTATACCAATAGATAGCAATGTATTTAAATTTTCAATTGAATCTGTAGATATGGACTCGTTATTTATTTTAAATTCACCAACAGGATCATATCCGGTACCAGTAACATCAAGAATGTTATCATCAACATATACCTTTACAACTGTCATTTCGTTTTGTGTCAATGTACCAGTTTTATCAGAACAAATAACTGTTGTACAACCTAAGGTCTCTACTGCAAGAAGTTTCTTTACTATGGCATGACGTTTTACCATTCTGTTCATACCAATAGCCAATACTATCGTAACAATTGCAGGTAACCCTTCTGGAATTGCAGCCACGGCTAAACTTATAGCTACCATAAACATTTCCAAAGGTTCTCTTCCTTGGAACAAGCCTATTCCAAACACAAGAATACAAATTGCAATAGTTGTAATTCCTAAAACTTTTCCTAATTGGTTTAATTTTCTTTGTAGTGGGGTGGTTTCATCTTCAAAGGATTGAATCATTGTAGCAATCTTGCCTATTTCGCTATCATGACCTGTACCTACTACAACGCCTTTACCTCTGCCATAGGTAACTACAGTACTCATATAAGCCATATTATGTCTATCTCCTAAGGATACGTCCTCGTCAAAGGATTCATTAGCTTTCTTTTCAACTGGTACGGATTCTCCTGTAAGAGATGCTTCTTCAATTTTTAGATTTGAGCTTTCTATAAGTCTTAAATCTGCAGGGATTATATCTCCAGCATCTAATAAAACAATATCCCCCGGAACTAGTGTGCTGGCAGGTACTACTACAGCCTTGCCATCTCTTATAACTTTAGCATTAGGGGATGCCATCTTTTTTAGTGCATCTAAAGCCTTTTCAGCCTTCCCTTCTTGGTAGATGCCTAGAAATGCATTGACTATTACTATTGCTAATATAACAATGGCATCTTTCGCTTCACCTACCATAATAGAGATAATGGCCGCTCCAATTAATATAAGTACCAAAAAATCTGAGAATTGAGCTATTAACTTGGTTAAAAGGGTAGTTCCTTCTTCTTCTTTTAGCTCGTTTGGTCCATATTTACTTAATCTCAATTCAACTTCATTTTCATTAAGTCCTGCCTCAGCATCTACGCTTAAATCTGAAAGGACTTCTTCTTTACTTTTTTTATACCACTCCATAAATATCCCCTCTTTCCTTTCAATAATATTAGTATACCATTTTTTAGTAGAAAAAAAACAAGAAAAGACCTTTGCTTATGTACAATAACATAAACAAAGGTCTTGCTTCCTATTAAAGGCTAGTTAACCGGGATTGACCGTACTGACGATTAACTAATTTTTAAGCTACTCCCCTTCGGTACTTCTATTATATGCTATATTATCCATTTATACAACAAAAATATGAAATATAATGGAATTAATAAATATTTGACATTAGTTATCCCTTGGTAGATAATTTAATATAGGGGATGAATCCATCCACTACATAAAAAATTATGATTCATTTAATATAGATTAATTAGGGAGTTGGTTCGTTAATGGATAATAAAGTGTTGGTAGTAGATGATGAAAGAGCCATAGCAGATATAATAAAGTTTAACTTAGAAAAGGAAGGATTTATAGTTGATACAGCCTATGATGGCGAGGAGGGACTAGAAAAAGTTAAGAGTCTACAACCCAATTTAGTTGTTCTAGATATTATGATGCCAAAAAAAGATGGTTTTCAAGTATTAAAAGAGATAAGAATGTCATACAAAATTCCAGTTATTATGCTAACTGCTAAAGAAGAAGAAGTGGACAAGGTATTGGGTTTAGAGCTTGGTGCTGATGATTATGTGGTCAAGCCCTTTAGTATGAGAGAATTGATTGCAAGAATTAAGGCTAATCTAAGAAGGGTTGACTTTGCAAATGTCAAGGGAAGTAACGATGTTATAAAGTTCAATGAATTGGAAATAGATTTAGTAAAATATGAAGTAATGAAAAATGGAAAAGTTGTAGAATTAACATTAAGGGAATTTGAATTGTTAAAATTCTTAGCATCAAGTGCTGAGCAAGTCTTTTCTAGAGAACAACTATTGGAAGAAGTATGGGGATATGAATATTATGGTGATATTAGAACAGTAGATGTAACTGTAAGAAGACTTAGAGAAAAAATTGAGGACAATAGCGGAGAATTCAAATATATTTTAACAAAAAGAGGGGTAGGCTATTACTTCGGGAGGGGCTAGATATGTTTTCTAGTATTAGGTGGAAATTCATTGTAGTATATTTTCTACTAGTATTTATTGCAATGGTTATAGTAGGAATTTTTATAGTAGATAGATTGGAACAACAACAAATAGATAGTGTAATTACCTCAATGGAACATAAACTAGAGAGTTTTGTAAGCTATTCAAGTTATCTAACATCTGACGATTGGGTTGCAAATCAAGAGGAGATACAAGACGCTATAAACCAATTTGGACTACCTAGTACTGAAACTCTTTATGTTATTTTAAATGAAGATGTACCTACTATTTTAGCAACATCTTCAAAACCATATGAAAGGATAGTAGGCAAAAGTGCATTTCAACAAAAATTTATTGACCCTACATTAGTTTTAAAAGCATTTGAAGGGGAAAAAGTACCCCCCAATAAAGAAATGATAGATAATATTTCACTTGAACATATAGCTTATCCAGTGTTTTCTAGCATTGGAAAAGTAACAGGTATACTATATATGACATCAGATTTGCAAAATGTCTATGCTACTGTAAATGAATCTAAAACAATACTAACAAATGCCACATTTTTAGCCCTTATTATCACAGTGCTTTTGGGGTTTTTAATTGCAAGTAGCATTACTGAGCCAATCCGTGACGTAACTAAAAAGGCTGAAGAAATGGCAATGGGAAATTTTGACCAATTTGTAGACGTTAAGTCTGATGATGAAATAGGACAATTGGCAAGTATGTTTAACCATTTGACATTAAAACTTAAAGAGACAATTCAAGATATGGACCTAGAAAGAAGCAAACTTGATACTATTTTTAATTATATGGCTGAAGGAGTCGTAGCTATAGACAGAAATGGGAGTATAATACATGCTAATCCCATAGCTATAGAGATATTGAATTTAGGTCCGAATTATAACGAGAAAATATTTAATTTAAATGATATCAATTTAGGAAATATAAACTATAATATTATAAATAGTTTACAAGGGGATGCTATCGCAGAGATAAACTCCCAAGTATTTAAGGTAAAGTATGCACCTTTTAAAAATGAAAAAGATAATATTGGTGGGCTAATAGTTGTGTTTCAAGATATTACACGGGAACATAAACTAGATAATATGAGAAAGGAATTTGTTGCCAATGTATCCCATGAGTTAAAAACACCTATTACTACTATTAAAAGCTATACTGAGACCCTTATGGAAGATGATATAGATAAAGATATAAGAGGAAGATTTTTAACTGTAATAGATAGTGAATGTGATAGGATGACTAGGTTGGTTAGGGATTTGTTGCAATTATCAAATCTAGACTATAAGAAGACCAATTGGAAAAAAGTTGAGATATCTATGGATAAGATGCTAAACGAGATAATTTCAAAGCTTGATTTAGTAATAAAGGAAAAAGGACATAAAGTAATACTAAACATGGAGGAAAATATTCCCAATATAATTGCTGATAAAGATGGTATAGAACAGGTTATACTAAATATTATATCAAATTCCATAAAATACACTGGGGAGAATGGTATAATAGAGATAAAAGCATATGTTGAAGGTAGTAATGTTGTTTTAAGTGTAAAGGACAACGGTATTGGTATACCGGAAATAGATCAAGCAAGGATATTTGAACGATTCTACAGAGTTGAAAAGGGCAGAAGTAGAGACTTGGGAGGCACTGGATTAGGTTTATCTATTGCCAAAGAGATAATTGAAGCCCATAATGGAAATATAATACTAAAAAGTGTGCAAAATATGGGGACAGAGGTTATAATTAAGTTACCAACAAGTGTAATTTAAACTTAATTATGCTGTAATAATTCTGTAACATATATATAATATAATTAAACTGCACCAAAGTATGGTAAAGAAGGAGGTATAGATATGTGGAAAAAGTTTATTGCCTGTGCTCTAATTTGTATTAGTTTAATAAGTTTTAGTTCCTTTAGTTTTGCAACTCCGGGGTCAACAAATGAATCTGCAACAGTTGTAGATTCTAGTAAATATGAGGTTTTAAAACCCGAAAAGGAATCTTATTCAACTACTGATAAGGTAATATTGCTTAACGGAAAGGCTCCTTCAGGAACTGAAATTACAATAGATATTTATGGTACAACTGAAATTGATATTGAGAAGAAAACATTTAATCTCGATAAGCTACCAACGGAAAAAGATTATATTTTAGTTGTATCCGAGAAGGTAACTTCTGGAAATATGGGGTTTTTCCAAAAACAAATGGAACTAGTAAAAGGAATAAATAAAATAGTTATTAATTTTGGAGTAGAAGGTATTGAATCTAAAGAATACATCGTATATGTATATGATAGAATTAAGGCTGAAAACAGGCTCAATATAACCAGAGATGTAAAATTAACTGAAGTTTTGCCATTACTAAAGTAATACCATTGTTAGATAGGGAGACGATATTATGAGGGAAAGATACAAGACTATTCTCCTTTTTTCTTTGGTATTATTAAGTATTTTTTTGACTCAAAAATTATGGATACAATTACCAAGTAGATTATTAAATGTATTCGAAACTAAAGAAGTATTATCAAAATCCTATTTATTATCAGATATGATAGCACCCAATAAATACCTTTTAAATTTCAGCCAGAACAATCATACTATAGTTTACGTGGATAAGTATAAATTATGGGATAACGCAATAGTAAATCTTAAAAATCTATTGGGGTCAGATACTATAAAAATAGAGGAAATTTCGAAAGAACAATATTCAAAATTTCAAGATGAAAGATCTCTTGTATGTTACTTTCCAGAGAAGGTAAATGCCTATATACTGGCAAAGGCTTGGGAAGTAGGCGACCCAAACAGTATTGCGGATACTATACCTAATATCACTGATATTTATGTTTATTTAGGTAGTGGTAGTCCTTTTTTTATATTTTCTAGCGATGACAAACACATTGCAGTTTATGATAACGAACTTGACATAAAAACTTTAAAGGAACAATTAGCAGAAATTGAAGATTCATATAGTTTTGATTATTTTTATTCTATGATGGAACTATTAGGTGTGCAAAAAGATATATTTATACCTTTAGAGATTAAAAATAGTTTACCTGTAGTACATGTAACAAACGAGATTGCAACGTTAGAAAAAAATGAGAGGGACTTATTGGCAGAAAGATTTTTTTCTGTACCTGTAGACTTAACCAGTGAAATAGTTGAGGCCAATGGTTCATCTATATATGTTTACAACAATAGATTTCTTAAACTAAATGTAAATGGTACACTAGAGTATTTTAGTCCCCTTGAAGAGAAAGTTCTTGAAAGGAATTTATTTATAAGTTTATCCAATGCAGCTGATTTTATTACAAAAAAGTCAGGAACACAACAAGGGATGTTTCTAGCGAAGGTTGAAGAGATAGAATCCGATAGCAATCTAGGATACAGGTTTACATTTAGATACAGAATAAGGGGTATCCCACTAATCCTTGGCAACAAGGAAATAGGAGAATATATACAGATGGAAGTTTTTAATAACCATATTAAAAGCTATAAACATTTTGCTAGACGTGAAATGGATATAAATATTACCCCAATAGTAGAAGGAAGAAAAATGTTAACATCTTATGATGTAATTGACCATAATTATGATTTTTTGGAGGAAAGATATTTACAATCTAAAAATTTGACCAAAGAACAAGTTGGAGAAAATATATTACAAGAGGTATTATCCACTATTGATGACATTACACTATCTTATTACGACCCTTGTCTTAAGGACAAGGATGAGAAATTGATAGGTGTATGGGCTATTAAAGTAGATGATAAGCTATATGCTTTTGATGCATATACTGGTGCCCTTGTTTTTGAACGATAGATGGTGATAATGTGGATTGGTCTAAGGCAAAGTCTATATTAATAGTAGCTTTAATAATAACAAATGCATTGCTTGGAATTGTTTTATTTCAAAGCGAAAGGAATGTAGATACGACTCTAAAGAAAGAATTTATTGAAGAGACAGTTAGATTGCTGGGAAATAAGGATATTAAAATCGATACGGATATTCCTAATAAAAATCCCAAATTAGCTACACTAACTGTTGAATATGAGAATGTAGAGCCACGCGTAGTAAATAGAAATTTTTTTAATGACAAAGGTAATATTACATTAAAAGATAAAGATGAAGTACTCATAGATATTAGTTATAATGATGAATTAATTACTATTATAAATAAGAAGCATTTAATATATGAATCTAAATCAAATAATAATAATTTTAATATAAAAGATGAAAAGGATGCAGTAGATATAGCATTAAACTTTCTAAAGGATAAAAATTACTCTACATCAGACATGAAAGTGTCATTTATTAAATTGGTAGATGATGTATATAATATTGAATTCACAAAGCTATATAAGGATAACTTTTTAGAGACATCCTTTACAAATATCCTAGTGGGAAGTAAAGGCGTTATTAAAATGGAAAGACGCTGGCTCAATATAATAGATGTAGGTGAGAACCCAAAAAGCATTAGTTCTGCACCAAAATCATTATTGGGACTTTTGAGTATGGAAGAGGTATATGGTAAGACTATCAAGGATATATCAATATGTTATTATTTTGAACCTGAAAAGCATGCCTATATTGATAATCCTGGAGAAGCTAGACAAGGTAGAGCAATACCAGCCTGGAGAATTCAATTTGATGATGGACATAAAGTTTTTATAGATAGTTATAATTATTAGAAGGAAAAATTTTTCCTTCTTTTTTTTCTGTATTTTGATATAATGTAAAAAGATAAAAAAGAAAGCGGGAAATATTATGTCAATTAAGTTTTGTTCACTATCTAGTGGGAGTAGCGGAAATTGCCAATATATTGAGACAGAAAACACTAAAATTTTAATAGATGCAGGATTTAGTGGAAAGAAAATTGAAAGTCTATTATCATCAATTGGAGTGTGTCCAACATCTTTAGACGCGATATTGGTAACTCATGAACATATAGACCATACTATGGGTGTTGGAGTACTTTCCAGAAGATATGATTTGCCAATATATGCAAATTCTAATACTTGGGTTGGTATGGAACCAATAATAAAGAAAGTTAAAGAAAAGAACTCTAAAGTTTTCAATACAAATAAAACTTTCAACTTAAATGATTTAAGTATATATCCATTTAGTGTATCCCATGATGCATTGGAGCCTGTGGGATATTTAATATATCATAAGAATATCAAAATCAGTATCATAACAGATACTGGCTGGGTAAATGATAGTATGAAGGAAAATATCAAAAATTCCCACTTATACTTTATAGAATCAAATCATGATGTAAAGATGCTTAAGGAAGGGTCATACCCTTATTATTTAAAACAAAGAATTATGAGTAATGTTGGGCACCTTTCAAATGTAGATGCAGGAGAGGTTTTAGGAGATGTATTATCTGGCAATGGAGAGATCGTATTGCTTGCCCACCTTAGTCAGGATAACAACAAGCCTCAGCTTGCATATGAAACAGTTAGAAATATAATACTAGAGCAGGGATTAGATGTAGATAACAACATAAGGTTAGAATTATCATATAGGGATAGAACCACTTGTATATATAGTCTATGATGGGTATAGGCAAGTGGACAATTGGAGGTTGGATAATGAGGATTTTAATAACAAATGATGATGGAATAATGTCAGAAGGAATTTATGCTTTAGCGAAGGAATTGGAAAAGGACAATGACGTGACGATTGTCGCACCAGAGGCACAAAGAAGTGCCCAAAGTCATGCTATCACACTAAATAAGCCATTGGTTGTAAAGGAAGTTAAACTAGAAGGATTAAAATCCAAAGCTTATAGTATATCAGGGACACCAGCAGATTGTGTCCGTGCTAGTATGGAAATGTTAGTAGATGAAAAAATAGATATGGTTTTTTCCGGGATAAATATGGGACTTAATTCTGGCATGGATATTTTATATTCTGGGACAGTATCAGCTGCTATAGAGGCGAATATATTCAATAAACCGGCTATAGCTATATCAGCCGAATTGATTGATGGTAAAATCAATTATGAAATAGCTGCTAAGCTCGCTAGAAAGGTTCTTGAAGAAACCAAGGACTATTTATTAAAGACAAACATGGTTTTGAATATAAATACCCCCTTTGAATTAGATGATATAGAAAAGGAAATTAAAATATGTAAGATAGGTGGAGTAATATACGACTATTACTATATGGATACTAATGAGAATGGTGAAAAGGTATTGAAACTCAAAGGACGCAAAGAGTCAAAGCTTGTAGAGGGAACAGATAGATATTACTTATCTAAAGGGTATGCTACATTGACGCCTCTTCTTTATGATTTGAACAACTTTGAATTATTGGAGCAAGTAAGAGACTGGTTTAAATAAGTATGTATCGTAATATTAATCTAAGTTTTAATTTTTGGCTTAATGAAAGGGATTTTAAAGGTGATAGAAGAAAATCATATGTTTTCAAAGAAAAGTTTAATAAGTCTTATAATACCTCTTATAATTGAACAATTTCTAGCTGTATTAGTTGGAATGGCTGATTCAGTTATGGTTGCAAGTGTTGGTGAAAGTGCAGTATCTGCTGTATCTCTTGTTGATTCAATAAATATTTTACTTATAAATGTATTTGCTGCATTAGCTACAGGTGGTGCGGTAGTTGCAGGTCAATATATTGGGAAAAAGGAAAATGAGAATGCTGTTAAGGCTGGAGGTCAACTGATTGTATTTATAACCATAATTTCAGTTGCTATAATGGCTATAATGTATGCAGGAAAGAATTTTATTCTAAATGTGGTATTTGGGAATATTGATCCAGATGTTGCTGCCTTTGCTAATACCTATTTGCTAATAGTTTTTGCTAGTATTCCTTTTATAGCCATTTATAATAGTGGGGCAGCGTTATTTAGGTCTATGGGTAATTCTAGAGTGACTATGAAGACTTCTTTAATGATGAATGCAATAAATGTGGCAGGTAATGCCATATTAATATATGGGTTTCACATGGGGGTTGCTGGAGCTGCTATTCCAACACTCATATCAAGAGCAATAGCAGCCGCAATAATTATTATATTACTTAGAGATGAAAGTCTTATTATTCATATTAGTAAACCATTTAGATATAAATTTGACGGAAATATGGTCCGTAACATTTTAAGAATTGGCATACCCAATGGTATAGAAAATAGTATGTTCCAATTAGGAAAAATTTTATTGTTAAGTGTTGTATCTTTATTTGGAACAGCATCAATAGCTGCAAATGCAGTTTCAAATACGGTTGCCTCTTTTCAGTATCTACCATCTGCTGCTATAGGACTAGGTTTGATTACCGTTGTAAGTCAATGCGTTGGAGCAGATGATTATGATCAGGCAAGGTATTATACAAAATTACTCCTTAAGTATGCCTATATTTCAATAATAATTTTAAATGCAATTATACTTTTGGCTACTCCGTTAATATTAAGGGTATATAATTTGTCTACAGAAACTGCTATGATGGCAAGAAAGGTTATAATGTTCCATGGTGTATGTACATGTATTCTATGGCCTTTGGGCTTTACACTACCCAATACTCTTCGTGCTGCAAATGATGTACGATTTACAATGATAGTCAGTGTTAGTTCTATGTGGATTACAAGAATAGGATTAGGAATTATATTCTCTAAATATTTGGGACTTGGAATGTTTGGTGTTTGGGTTGCTATGATATGTGACTGGATTGTAAGATGTGCCTTCTTCATAACTCGCTATAGAGGGGAGAAATGGGAGAAGTTAGCTAAGCCAACGGTGGGAAGTATATAAGACCTTTGAAAGTGGGGCAGTTATGAATATTAAAATTATTGCAGTAGGGAAAATAAAAGAAAAATATATCCAAGATGGCATAAAAGAATTCTCAAAAAGATTATCTAGATATTGCTCATTAGATATCATAGAAATAGATGATGAAAAGGCTCCGGAAGGATTATCCGAAAAGGAAATGGAGATTGTAAAACAAAAAGAAGGGGAAAGAATAATAGCTAAAATTCCCCAAAATTCTTTTATTATTTCCCTGGAAATACAAGGTAAGCTATTAACATCGGATGAATTGTCGGAAAAGATAGAGGATTTAATGATAAATGGTATAAATAATATCACATTTATTATCGGAGGTTCACTAGGACTATCAGATGAAGTCTTATATAAAAGTGATTTCAGATTATCCTTCTCCAAAATGACATTTCCCCACCAATTGATGAGATTAATATTGTTGGAACAGGTATATAGGGCGTGGAGAATAATGAAGGGGGAGCCGTACCATAAGTAACTATATTTTGAGAAAGTAGGTTATTCCTTAATATTAAAATCCAACGCCCAAAGGATTTCATAAATTATATACTATTTGTTTTGCTATAATTCGCTCCTACCAAATTTTCCATTAGATGGTACTTCATATATTAATCCTCATGATAAAGTTTATCTTTATAATAACCTTCTGATAGATATAGTGCAGCTATTGGGTTGTGACCTAAAACCCTATCCTTAACTGCAAAAACTGTTGAAGGTGCCTCAGAATACTTAAAAAACAAGGAGTCATGTCCGACACATAGACCTAAAACGATATTTAGTTCAGTATTTGAGTTGTTTAAAAACATCGCCTGTCCAATAGGGTTACACATTGCTTCGTAATTTCCTGGTCTTACTTTTTCATCTTCTTTTATACCTATAAATTCTTTAGGAATACTGCCATTTTTGCATACAACAGAAACTACCTCAAATCCATTTGCCCTTAGTATTTTACTAAGGATTTTTCCTTCATTTGAAAACCCACTGCAAAATGCTAATCCCAGTTTTTTAAAATTGCACTTTGTTGCAAAATCCATAATCTCTTCTATCCTAGTCTTTCTGCAATATCCTTCACTTTCCACTAGGGCTGAATTGTAAGAAATATTATGATTTTTTTCATCACAGTATAGAGATTTTAATTTATCAATATTATCTAGCTCTCTAGTTGGACAATTTTTTGGATATTTTTCCATATCTCCTATTCTGCAATTTTTGTCTTTACATAAATCACATGTATACATTTTTCTATCCCCTTTTAAAGATATAAGTAATAAGTCTAGTTTTAAATCCATTATAACAAAAATTAATGAATTTGACAGGAGTTAAAATATATCTTTTTAATATTTGCATAAAAGATTAGCATTATATCTAACAAATGTCTCATTTTCATTACAGTTTTACCGAACAGGAATATTATATAAATTAGGATACTAATTATACAGTATGTGTTATATTTATCAGAAAAGGAGAGTGGAATGAAAATGAGGACAAAAATAAAAACAATTACATCATACGTACTGTTACTAGTTATGTTAGCATCACTGATAATTTTTCCTAATTATAGTTATGGGAAGAAGGATGATATAAAATACTTGGCAGCTATTAAAACAGCCAATGGAAAATATCTATGTGCTGAGGATGGTGGGGGCGACGTAGTTAATGCTACTAGAGATAAAATTGGAGATTGGGAAACCTTTGAAGTAGTTGATTTAGGGAAAGGAGATATAGCATTAAGAAGTTACAATGGAGATTATGTAAGAGTTTCAAAAGATGGGAAAAATCTATATGCAGATAGTGATGAAATTGGTAATAGAGAGAAATTTCAATTAATAATACTAAGAAACAATAAGGTAGCATTTAAGACATATGATAAAAAATATTTATGTGCAGAAGATGGCGGTGGTGGAAAGGTAGTAGCTGACAGAGACAATATAGGTAGTTGGGAAACCTTTGAATTGATAAATGTTGAGCAACCCATATCGGATAAATCTGAATTGACAGCTAAATCTGATGAAAAAAGTGTTACCTTTACTTGGACCAAGCCAGCCTATACAAAGAACATCATAGGATATAATCTTTATAGGGGGACAGCTTCAGGTAAAGAGTCAAGGACACCTATCACAGATTTTCCAATAGAAGGCACATCCTATACAGACAATAATATCAATAGTGAAACCACTTATTATTATATCTTAAGGGCAGTATATAAAGATAAATCATTAGGTACGGCTTCCAATGAAGTATCAGTAATATTAAAGCCCACAATAACATTAAATGCAAAAACAGCAGAAACTGGTATCTATCTAAATTGGAATAAACCTAGCGATTCAAAGAACATTATTGGATACTATATATATAGGGGAACTTCCTCTGGAAAGCAGTCTAGTACACCTATTACAGATTTTCCTATAGAAGGCACATCCTATAATGATAAGAATGTTGAAAGCAATACCACTTATTTCTATATCTTGAAACCAGTTTATAGGGATAGGACTCTGGGAGTTGCCTCTAATGAAGTATCTGTTAAATCAGGTTCAAGAGTAACTACTATTGTACTTGAAGTAGGAAGCAAGTATATGTATGTCAATGGGCAAAGAAAAGAGATAGATCCTGGCAAGGGAACTATAGTTGTCCTAAAGAATGGCAGGACCTTCCTTCCCATAAGAGCAGTTATTGAAGCTATGGGAGGAGAAGTAGAATGGAGACAATCTGATAAGAGGGTCAGTATATATTTAAACAAGAGTACGATTCATCTTTGGATTGATAACAAAATTGCAAAGGTAAATGGAAACAATAAAGAGAGTGATGTAGCGCCATATCTTTCAGATAGTGGAAGGACGATGCTACCTTTAAGATTTATAGCTGAAAATCTAGATTGCGAAGTAGACTGGGATGGGTTAACAAAAAGGGTTACTATTACAATGAAGAGATCCTAAAATTACCTTGACATATATAGATTATCTATATACACTATTATATAGATAATCTATATATGGAAGGAGCGGGGACTTTGGCTGTAAATAAAAATCTTATAACTGGAAGTACAACAATGCTGATACTTAAATTACTTGAAGATAAGGATATGTATGGCTATATGATGATAGAAGAATTGGCAAAAAGATCGGACAATACATTTTCTTTAAAGGCGGGAACACTTTATCCATTGTTACATGGTCTTGAAGAGCAGGGAATGATAAATTCCTATGATGAAGTGGCTGATAATTCAAGGATAAGAAAATATTATAGCATCACTAAAAAGGGTAGAAAACTGCTTCAAGAACAAAAGGAAGAATGGAATACCTACTCATCCACTGTAGATAGGATTTTAAGGGGAGGTGCAAGCTTTGGAAGGATCTAATAAAATAAATGAATATTTGAAGACCGTTTGTGAGCAGATAAGATGGAAAAAAGCACATAGGGTTATTAGTAAAGAGTTAGAAGACCATATTGTTGACCAGAAAGATGCATTTATATCCCAAGGTATGGCAGAGGATGTAGCAATTGAAAAAGCAATACAAGAGATGGGGGATCCTATTTTAGTTGGCTCAGAGCTTGACCGCACCCATAAGGCTAAACCTGAGTGGAGTTTGATTTTTTTAACAGGTGTTTTACTTATTTTAGGAGTTATAATCAGGGAGTTTATTGCTCATGATTCAGGTGTTATGGGTCGAACAGGAGGTAATATTGTACTTATGGTATTCGGCATAGGCGCCATGGCTTTAGCATATTTTTTAGATTATACAATCATTGGCAAGTATCCAAGATTTATATACTTCAGTCTTATTGCTATAACAATTGGAGTACTCATTATGTCACCTAGATATATGGCACAATCTTATTATCCTAAATTCTTAATGTTACTATTTCCAACAGCCTTCGCGGGGATTATTTACAATATGAGAAACAAGGGTTATAAAGGCATAATTTTTAGTGGAATATATTTTATATTTCCAGCACTAATATGTTTGCAAATTCCTAGTCTATCAAGCTTAGCCTTGTATTCAATAACTTGCCTAATTATTCTTACATATGCAATACTAAAGGATACTTTTAATGTTAAGAAGTTAAATGCAATGCTACTTGTATATATACCAACAATGATTACTCCATTTATTTTATTTAAATTTATGGAAAATTATCAATTGGCAAGATTAGAGCATGCATTAAATCCACGACTTGATCCATTTGGTGCAGGATATATGTCAAATTTAACGAGGAAGATTATAGCTAATGCTAAATTTATCGGACATAATCAATATGGTATAAATACAGAAGGACTATTACCTAGTATAGATACAGATTTTTTATTGACCTATTTAATTGATAGATTAGGGTGGATATCTTTTGTTGTTATAATGTTAATCTTATGTGTCTTTATTGTACGTTCTTTTAAATCTACTATAAAACAAAAGAATGTACTAGGTGGGCTTATATCAACATCAATTATAATTAACTTTATAATGCAAGTTCTAATATATGTTGTCAACAATCTAGGATTCCAGCTAATTGCACCTCTGTCATTGCCACTAATATCCTATGGTAGAATAGCTACCATTATAAATATGTTTCTTATAGGGATTATGTTATCAGTTTTTAGATATAGCACTTTGTATAGTAGCAAGGAATCAACTAGCAAGGTAAGTAAGAAGATATTCAATTATGTTGATGGGAAAATCATCATTGACTTGAATAGATAATGGGGTGGCTAATCCACCCCATATTTGTGTCTATAATAATAAATAGCTAATTGGGTTCTATCTCTTAAGTCTAATTTATCTAGCATATTGGAAATATAATTCCTTACTGTACCTTCTCCTAGATAAAGTCTTTCGGAGATTTCCCTATTGTTTAAACCTTCAGCTACTAAATTCAAAATATCCAATTCTCTATCTGAAAGCCCTAAATCTATCTCCTTTTTAGGAACACTTTTAATATTAGATACTATTTTAGAGTCAAAAACTAAATTTCCTGAAAATACAGCATTAATTGCAGGGATGATACCTCCAATATTTTGCTTTAAGATATAGCCTCTACATCCTAAGGAAAGGGCTGCTGCAATATATTCATCGTCTTGGAAGGTTGTAATAAGTAGTATGTTTGCATTAGGGTCAATGCTCAAGATTTCTCTTGTTGCCTTTATCCCATCCATCTTTTCCATTCTGATATCCATAAGTATAAGATTTGGTTTGTGCCTCTTATATAGCTCTACTGCCTGAGTACCATCAAATCCAGTTGCTAATACATCTATTCCACTAGCAGAGACAATTGTCTTCAGGGAATTTACCACTAAAGGATCATCATCGATAATTACTACATTCATTTTGCATCCCCCTTCATAAGAACTAATCTAATTTTAAAGCCTTTATCATATTCATATTTCAAAAATCCATTATATTTATTGGCGATTTCCTTCATAGAAATAAGACCAATACCATTATTCAAGGCATCAATGTCCTTGTCAAACAGGGTGCCGTTGTCTTCTATTAAAATTGAGTAAAATTTAACCTGATTTAATATGCTTATCTTAACTTCATTTGCATCAGAATGTTTCACACTATTTGTAACTGCTTCTCTTACAACAGAGAATATGTCATATTTCAAATCATAGTCTATTTCGTTATCAATTCTATAATCCAACTTAAAGTTAATTGAATGTATTTCATCACATAGGTTTTGTATCTTAGCCTTTAAATCAAATGATTCATTATATAAATTATGAATACTTTTTCTAATATCATTCATACCATTTTGCAAGGTATTTTGGAGGAGACTTAGACTTTTTTGATTTTTATTATTTGAAATAATCTTTAAAGCCTCCACTTGTAGTATACTACTGCTTATTGCATGACCTATTGAATCATGCAATTCTCTAGCAATTCTATTTCTTTCAGTTAAAATTGCAATTTGTATATTTTTCTCCTTATCTATCCTCAATTGTTCATTGTATCTTCTTAAGGATAAGGTATCTTCACGTAATTCATCCCTTGTAATTTTACTATCTTCTATTACCCTATTATATTCATCCGTTTTAATTGAAAGATATATTGAAATCATTGAAATTAAAATATTTAAAGGAGAAACATCAATTAATATTAAGGGTAAGTACAGTAAAGAGTAAGCTTTAAGTTCGATAACTGAATTATACAGAATTAGGGGCAGAAAGAAAACAATCAAATCATTAAAAAAATATATAATAAAAAATAAAGCATATATAGCAATTCTAAATCTTTTATCATGTAATAAATCTAATAAAGTTGAAAATATTAAGCTAACTAGGAAAGTAAGAACTAGGTCCTTAGTAGAATTTACTCTATAAGCATTGTAAATACATAGTAAAATAATTATAGATTTTTCCAAAAATCTCCTCATTTAATTTCCCCCATGAATAGTATACCTTCATAACCCGATTATACATCATTTTACCATCATTACAAATATATATGACAAATGTCATACTCCCTTGTGATTTCTTTCACTACAAGGAAAACACTTAAGTTAATATAATAGAATCATGATACTAAAAGGGAGAGAGATTTATGATAGTTAAAGTTAATAATTTAGTCAAAAGATATAAAGAACTAATAGCCCTAGATCATTTTAATATGGAGGTAGAAGAGGGCGAGATATTAGGACTATTAGGTCCAAATGGATGTGGAAAAACCACTGCAATCAATTGTATTTTGTCATTATTAAACTATGATAAAGGTGAGATTCAAGTTTTTGGAAAGAAAATGACACCAAATTCCTATGAGATTAAAAGACAAATAGGTATGGTGCCCCAAGAGGTTTCAGTCTTTGAAAACTTAACAGTTAAAGAGAATATAGATTACTTTTGTGGACTTTATATTGATGATAAATCTCTAAGAGAACAATATATTGATGAAGCTATAGAATTTGTTGGATTAAAAGAATATGCAAAGTTTTATCCCAAAAAATTAAGCGGTGGCTTGAAAAGAAGGCTAAATATAGCATGTGGAATAGTTCACAAGCCAAAATTAATATTTTTAGATGAACCTACCGTTGCGGTAGATGCTCAAAGTAGAAATTTTATATTAAATGGAATAAAAAAGCTAAATGCAGAAGGAAGTACTATTATTTATACAACTCATTATTTAGAAGAGGCAGAAATGCTTTGTAAGAGAATAATCATTATGGATAATGGGAAAAACCTCGTATCAGGTACAAATGAAGAACTAAAGGCAATGATTACTACAACTGAAAAAATTATAGTGGGATTTGATACAATTGATGATAGTCAGGTAGAAATGCTAAATGAATTGCCACATGTAATAGATATAGAAAGAAAAGAAGAAGATTATATAATCAAATTTGAAAATGGGTTAAATAACTTATCAAATTTACTTGAATTTATTAAAGAAAATAAATTAACCTATACAAAATTATATAGTCAACTACCTTCATTAAATGATGTTTTTCTAGAGTTAACAGGGAAGGAGCTTAGGGATTGATATGAAAAGTTTAACAAGAAATTGTTTATATCAAGGTAAAAATATGTATAGGGATATGAGCTTTCTTTTCTGGAGTTTAATCTATCCTATAATTATGGCAATATTTTTCTATACTGCTTTTAATGGTATATTGAATATTCAGCTAGAAAATATAAATGTTGGAATAAGTAACAATAATCCAATTGAATTTATATTAGATGAGATTGAATTTATAAATATTGAAAAAGTCAATTATGAAGATATAAATACAAAATTAGAAAGTGAAGAAATTGATGGTTATGTAGATAATGATTTAAATTTACTAGTAAGTAAGTCAGGGATTAATCAAACTGTGATTAAGGAAGTGCTAGACCAGATTAAGCAGATGGGTAAGCTAAATGTTCCAATGGAGCGATTTGATTTTTCTGCCAATTATATATCAAGTAGAAATCAAAAAGCAGATTCAATAATAGTTATATTCTATTCACTGATAGCAATGGTTTCCACATACGGAGTTTTTCCAGGCATTTCTACTGTTAGTTTAATTCAGGCAAATTTAACTAACGTAGGTAAAAGAATAAATATGACACCCTTAAGAAAAACTGAATTTTTACTCGCAGGTGTTATAGTTGCATTAATCTTAAATATTTTCTCTAATGTATTATTGCTGATTTTTATTAAATATATTTTAAAAATAAATTTATTTAGTGAATTTAAATATAGTGCTCTTTTTATATTACTTGGAAATATATTTGGTGTAGCTTTGGGTGCTTTTATTGGAGCCTCGAACAAACAAAGTGCCAATGTTAAGGTTATTATAAGTATTGCAATAACATTGTTCCTATCATTTTTATCTGGAATGATGTCTCCGGAAATAAAAGTGATGATTGATAACAAAATTCCTATATTAGGTAGGATAAATCCTATTGCAATAATTACTAATAATTTATATAAAATCAACATATTGGGGATTACCCAAGGTATTAGAGAGGGGATATTTGTTTTAAGTATATCATGTTTAATATTAATCTCTATATCCTATATCTTTTTGAGGAGGAAGACCTATGACAGTATATAAATATTTTATTAAAATTGCATTAAAAAATAGAGCAGTTATACTTTCATATACAACCATCTTCTTGATATTGGCAATAATAAATGGTATGAACAACGCTCAAAAAGAGACTAGTTTTATAGAAACAAAACTTAATATAGGAATTGTTAATAATAGTAAGACTGAATTATCAAATAGTCTGGTTGATAATTTGAGCAAAAAGAACAATTTAATTGATGTTGTAGATGATGAAAAGCAAATTAAAGAGCAAATATTTCTAGAAATTGCTGATGCTATAATAGTTATTCCAAAGGATTTTGACCATAGAGTTATAAATAAAGAAAAAGCAGTGGAATTATATAGGGATGATAGAAAAATAGAATCTTACCAAATAGAAAATCAAATAAATAAATTTATTGCCTTTGCTAATGCAACTTATGAAAATAATCAATTTGATTTAGAGAGTGTAAACAATGCATTGGAGGAAGAAATTAAGGTTGAAATTATTAAATCTAATGGTATTGATATAAACCAAAAGGCAAATCAATGGTTTAGATTTTACTTTAATTTTACAAGTTATATTATCTTGGGGATTTACATTTCAGTAATAGGTTTAGTTATGACAGATTTTAATGATATAGATATAGAAAATAGAAGGAAAATATCTTCTAAGAAATTCTTAGAATTTAACAAAGAAATATATTTAGGGCAGTTAACCATAGCAATTTTATTGACCTCAGTTTTTATTATAGGAAGTATAATTCTAAAGGGTAAATATATAGGAGAAATAGATTTTAAAAAATATGTTATAAATACAATGATTTTCTCATTTTCAGCATTGTGTTTAACCTTCTTAATAAATAATATAACAAGCAATAAATTCATTATTAGTGGATTGAGTACAGTTTTATCCCTAGGTACTTCATTTATATCGGGTGTAATGGTACCCCAAGAGTTTTTAGGTGAAAAGGTATTAAATATTGCAAAGTTTTTCCCAACTTATTATTTTGTAAGAATAAATGATATGAATATAACTTCTTTATCAGAAGTGAAGTATGAACTATCAATGCAGGTTTTGTTTGCTTTTGCATTTTTACTACTAGGATTATATCTCCAAAAAATAAGACAAAAAGCTTAAGATTTATGTATTTAATTACCTTGTATTTATAATCTCAAATGAAACAAAATAATTATGGGGTGATATTAATGGCAAGAAAAGGTCCATTAAATCCAAATGCTGCAAAGGCTTTGGAGGAAATGAAATTGGAAATTGCAAATGAAATAGGTTTAGGAGATGGATTCAATAATTTAGACCCTGTTGAAAATATCTTTACTGCTGGCACAGTAGGCGGTCATATGACAAGAAATATGGTAAAAATGGGGCAAGAAGAATTATTGAAGAAGAAAAAGTAGGGGTTGGTTTCCATGCCAACCCTTTAATTTAAACAAAAATTCCCATGTAGTAGGCGGTGTAAATAATTTTGTGTATTCTCATTCTTTGAGATAATAATTGGTATAAGAATACAAAGTAATATCATGTAGAATTTTGTTGATAGTTGACTTTCAAGGGTCATTTGATTAAGTATATTATG
>JAPXKQ010000007.1:0-71371 GCA_033809995.1 Tissierellaceae bacterium | reverse complement strand
TCAAGTATTTCAGAAAAATTTTATGGTAGTGAAAAGTATAAGAACGAAATAATGAAAAACAATGGCATAAATCCTGGGGATGTACTACCTGTAGGTAAAGTCCTTGTATTGATTAAACGTTAGAGGTGAGAGGGATGAAAAGATATATAAGTATAATACTAATTTTAATAATTTTACTTAATACAGGAGTTGCCTTTGGTGCAACCAATAGCCCTGACTATGAAGCAGGCTATAATGCTGGTTATGCTATTGGAATAGAGAATTTTGGAAAAGATATTTCATCGGGTAGTGCTTGGAGAACCCACAAAAGTTCTGACGAGTATAAAAATTATAATTTTAAAGATCCTGATTATGGAGAAAATGATTATCAAAATGGTTTTTATGCGGGATATGAAGAAGGGTTAAAGGGTGCACCATCTAAAGTTGATTATGCAAGTAAATTAGGGGAATTGTTGGGAAGCATTTATGGATACCGAGATTTTCAGAATGGGTCTAAGTCAAATTGGGAAAAGGCATTACCAAATGATAGAGCTTTAAGAAGGATGTTTGATCTAGATATGGAAACCGTAGAATATAGAGAATCCTTTTTAATAGAATTTAAGACAAAGTTCCAGGAATTTTATCAGATTTCATATGAAAAAGCTTTATTGGAGCCTGTTAGGACGAGTTTACAGCAAGGAATAAAAGATGGGGAAGATTTGGGTAAAATACTGGGTGCTACCTTTGGAGCAAAAGATTATTATGATAATCGACAAAGTGACTTTACTAGAAATTTACCATCTGATAGGGATATAATTGCTGAATACTCATTAAATAGTGATAGTAATGAGTATAAGGATGGATTTTTAACAGGTTTTAAAAGGGCATATGAAATTGAATACAATAAAGTATTTAGAGAAGCAAATAAAAATGAAATTTTACGAGATGAAAAAGATGCTTACAATCATGGCAAGGAAGTGGGTAAAAGAAAAGGTGAAATGGTAGCTACTTCGGATTATTTACAAAAGTTTACAAATGATTGGAAAAGATCTTTACCAAATAATTCAGATATAATTAATGATTATAATTTACGATTACAAACATCTAAATATAGAGATGGATTTATTGCTGGATTCTTTGATGGTTATTCTGAAGGGTATCAATTAAAATTTAAAGAATTTAGTCAAGGTAGTGCAATGAATAAAACTAATTCAGCTCTTATTCCAATTAAAGGTGGCAGTCTAAATAGTTTAGATAATGTTTTTATGGTGAGTATCCCTAGCGGAACCTATTTTCAACAGGTAAATTTATCAATAGATACAATTTATAATAATAATTTTTATGTTTCAAATTTATTTACTAAAGCTAGTGACAACTATGATGTAAGTATACTAAATACAACTACTACTTACGATGACAAGAAGGAAATAGAAATAGCTTTTGAATATTATGGTGATAAAATCAAAGGTGGAATTTATAGGTATATAGATAATAGATGGCTATATCTTCCATCTATCATAGAAGATGGTGTAATAAAGACATATGTAAAGCCTAGCAGTTTAAATACACCTGCTACATTTAGTGTATTTGTGGATTCAAATGCTACCGTTTTTTCTGATGCAAGGGGACATTGGGCTAAAGATGAAATAAATGCATATGTAAGAAGGGGATTTATCCATGGATATATTGATAAGACATTTAAACCTGAAAGAAATATATCCAGAGGTGAATTTTTAACTATTTTAAGCAGGGTATACAATTGGAACTTAGATTATTATGCGGGAAATCCGACTAGGTTTAAAGATTTAAATGCCTTTGGCACCTTGAGCAGTATTATAAACTATGGAACAGCTTATGGATATATCTCTGGCTACCCTGATGGTACATTTAAACCTAATAATCCAATATCTTATAAAGAGGTAGAAATTATTATGAGAAGAGTCCAAAATAACTACTATTTTAAATGGCAAGATATTGCTACTAAGATGCTGCACGAAAGATTAGTAAAATCAAATAGTTTCAACAATATGGACAATAAAATAACTAGAGCTGAGGTAGTATATATGCTCTACCATCTAAATGCGAATAAATATTAACATGCAACATAAGGGTTATACAATTATAGAATTATTAATTGCATTAGCCCTTTTTTCTATCTTTCTTTCGATTGCAGTCCCAAAGGTTAGTATGTTTAATAGGATAAAAGAACAACAGGAATTAAGGGAATTTAAAAAGGATATTTTATATGCAAGAAATAAGGCTATAGTAGAAGGGAAGCGATATACCGTTTATCTAAATTATGAAAATAATAGTTACGATATTAGTTACAACATATCGCAAAATAAATCCGAAAGATTAAAAGAATATAAATTTCAATATGGATTAAAATTAATAAGAAATCCTGACCTAACAAAATTTTCCTTTACTAGATTTGGAACACCAGGAAATGCAGGTTCAATTTATTTAGTTGATAGTAAAAATAACTTATACAAATTATCTGTAGCACCAACTACTGGAAAGGTTTCACTAATTAAGCATAAGTAAGAGGTAATAGAATGAGATTTAAGGGTTTTATTTTAATGGAAATAATCGTAGGATTATCTATTTTAGGATTAATTACAATAACCTGTTTACCTATATTAAGCATATGTATAAAAAATTTAAATGAGATAAAAGAAAACACGGAGATGATTTATATATGTGAGATGGTTGTTGAGAAAATTAAAACTATGGATGAAACAGCTCAATTAATCATTCAGGAACTAGAAGTGAAAGGCTCTTATGAGTATAAAGGTGATGATTTTGATTCGAATAAATATTCTTGCCATATAGATAAAATAAAAGATGATAAAAAGTTAATAGAATTTAATGTAAAAATATCCAAAAGAGACCAGGAGAATACTCCATATGTTGAATTTAAAACAGCAGTTTCAAAAACGCATGGGATTTAGTTTATTAGAGTTGATATTAGGAATTTGTTTAACTTCCATTTTAACTCTAAGTTTGTATTCGATTATGAACTTTTCTTTAAATATTACAAAATTAGGAGAATCAAAGGATGAATTGATTTTAAATGGCAGATATGCTATTGAATATATTGAAGAAGAGATTAAAGGTGCAGATAAAATCATTTCTACTAAGAAAATAAATTCATTTAATACAAAATATCCAAAAAATTTTGGTTTTATTATAATGCAGGATACAAAAGACATTAAAGATAAACCAACAAATGATGAAGAATATCTTTATAGGTATAGATTTATTTCATATTACCTAAATGGAAATGTAATCCAAAGAATAGCTTGTAGCCTACCTACGCCCAATTATCCTACTATCTCTTACTTAAAGGGTCACAATATCATATGTGAATCGGTTATATCAATAAGTGAATCTAATGTAGATTTTGAAAAAGGACTAATCAATTTAAGTATTACTGTTGGAAATGAGTCAGGTGAAGTTTATGATTTTAAATCTACTTTGTATATGAATTGTTTACTAGACTATTGATTTGGAGAAAATAAACATATGAATAGACAAGGCTCAGTTACAATATTAGCACTTATTATAATGACGGTTATTCTTATAAATGCTGCATATTTAATATATATTACTAAAATAGAAAGTATAATGACAGTGAATTCAAAAGATAAAATCCAGTCTTATTATCTTGCAGAATCTAAAATAAATAAAGTATTTTATGATGATAAGTACTATTTAAATTACATCTATCCAGTGATCAAAGAAAAATTGCAAAACATGTCTATTAACAGCTTCAAAATATATATTGATGATGTTGATATGGATAAAGAAGATAAAGAAAATTATATAACTTGTAGTTTCACAAATTATACTTCAACTGACTTAAAAAGATACATAGTGTTAGAGACTAATTCTGAGTATAAAGGGATAGAAACATCTATGAAAGCCTATGGTCCTATTGTAAATGACTTATACGAATTAGAAGATTCCTTTTTAGATAGCAATACTTATCCCGAAATAACTGAATTATTAATAAATATAAAAGACAATATTTCCAAAGAAGAATTTCCAAGTGGAACCAATATTAAAGTTGTAAAAACATTTCACAATGATAAAATAATGATTACCAATGATAAAAAAATAAAATTATACCGTAATAATATTGAAGTGAAGGAAGAACAAATTAAGGAAAGAAATTTCTTTATAATTAAAAATGAGCTAAATACACCAATTGATTTCCAGATTGGGGAAAATGATAATAGTAATGAAATTAAATTTGAAGGTTTAATATATGTAGAAGGCAATCTCTATATCAATTCAAACTTTAAATTTAGAGGAATAATGATAGTAGATGGTAATACATATATAAATCCTGATATTGTTAAAAATTCTGAGATTAAGGGTATTGTATTATCAAATGGTTTTATAAATGATAAATCATTTATATTATATGATAGATCTTACGTATATAGATATGGGGTCTATTTACCGGGTTTTATTCAACCTAGACTAGAAGTTTACAAGAAACTATGATTTCACAAAGTTAATTATAGATAAATGGATATATTTTCATATTATTGGGAAAAATACAAATTATAATTGATAATCCTCAGATATATTTTACCTTTCTTCTTAATATAACGATTATTATATATAAATCAGTTATAATATCCTTAAATTTTAAAATTCTTGCAAACTTATGGCTTGTGGTAAATAATAGATATTGGTATAATAGAGTATACCTATTTGATGTGAGTTTTTACTTATATAATAGAATAATAAGACAAAATGCAAATAAGGATGGGAGGTAATAATTTGATTTCAGCAGGAGAATTTAGAAAAGGTATAACCTTTGAAATGGATGGTGATGTGTTTCAGGTTATAGATTTCCAGCACGTTAAACCGGGAAAAGGAGCAGCATTTGTTAGAACTAAGATAAAGAGCGTTTTATCAGGGGGAACTAAGGAAGTTACCTTTAATCCTACCGAGAGATTTGAACCTGCAGTTATAGAAACTAAGGAAATGCAATATCTTTATAGTGATGGAGAATTATACTATTTTATGGATGTAGACACTTATGAACAACTTCCTTTAGATCATGAAGCAGTAGAGGAAGCAATCAAGTACTTAAGGGAAAATGATAATGCAACTATTCGATTCTATAAAGGTAAAGCTTTTGAAGTATTAGCACCAAACTTTGTAGAACTTGAAGTAACTCATACTGAGCCGGGTATAAAAGGAGATACATCTTCTGGAGCAACAAAGCCTGCTACAGTTGAAACTGGAGTTACTTTAAATGTTCCTTTGTTCGTTAATTTAGGTGATAAAATTAGGATAGACACTAGAACTGGGGAGTATATGTCCAGAGTATAAATATTTAAAAAACGGAGGGTTAATAATGGATTATTTATTTCAAAAAGTTTCTTATTTACAAGGTTTAGCAGATGGACTTGGAGTAGATGACTCTACTAAAGAGGGTAAGCTATTAATTCATATTATTGAAACTTTAGAAGAGTTTGCTGATGCTCTAGATGAATTAATAGATGATCATGATGATTTAGAAGAATATGTGAATTACATCGATGAAGATTTAGCTGACTTAGAAGATGAAGTCTATGAATATGATGACGATGATGATTACGACGATGATTTTGATTTTGAAGATTATATGGATTGCTGCGATGATGAAGATTGTGGATGTTATTGCGGTGATGACGAGGAAGACGAAGAATAATATAATATTCTAAAATGGTCTAAAGCCAAAAGGCTTTAGACTATTTTTTTTTGTAATAAAAATATAGCTTGTTCATACAATTTATATAAAGGAGGACAGGTTATATGAAAGATGGAATAGAAGCTTTTAATTTAGTACTTGAAAATATTATTCCAGAAATAAAAATACCCCTCTCAAGGATACCTAAGGATTATAAAGAAGGAGTAGAAGAGATTAGGCTCAGAGTCAATTCACCCTTAAACATTTACTATAAGGGTAAAGATTATTTCGTTTCCAAGGATGGGTTAGTTTCCCTAAATCCCAAAGAAGGATTATCAATTTCCTTGGGTGAAATAAACAAAACATTTCAATTGGCTACTAATTATTCTGTCTATGCACTATCAGATGAGATTAAAAATGGGTTTATCACAATTAGAGGGGGACATAGGGTAGGCATTGGGGGAAAAATGATTTATGGATATTCAGGTATAGAAAGTATTAAAGATATCTCCTCTTTAAACTTTAGAATAGCCAGACAAAAAATCGGAGTATCAAATCATATAATTCCAAAATTATTAGATGAAAGGGGTAACTTTCATAATACTTTAATAATTTCACCACCCCAGTGTGGAAAGACAACTTTATTAAGGGATATTATAAGAAATTTAAGTAATGGTAGTGATGAAAAAGAATATCGGGGATTCAAAATTGGAGTTGTTGATGAAAGATCAGAAATTGCAGGAATTTACAATGGAATTCCTCAAAAAGATATTGGTATAAGAACTGATATCCTAGATGGGTGCCTAAAATCACAAGGAATTATGATGCTAATAAGATCAATGTCACCTGAAATAATAGCTGTAGATGAAATAGGTGGCATTGAGGATGCCAAAGCAATCGATGAGGCTCTACGAGCGGGAATCAAACTTATTGCAACAGTTCATGGAACAGGAATAGCCGACATTAGAATGAGAAATGGGCTAAAGAGTTTATTCAAAGAAAAGGTAATTAAAAGATTTATTATCTTGGACAACAGTTTAGGGGTTGGGACCGTTAGGGAGATCATAGATGGGGAGACTTATGAAGGTTTAATGAAAGGAAAGTAATATATGTTTATTTTGAAATCAAGTTTATTCATATTAATATTTATTACTTCAACTTTATTAGGTTTTTTTTATGGAGATAAGTATTCTAAACGTGTGGAAAACCTGATGGACATACAGCAAGGTATTAGGATTTTGCAGTCTGAGGTAATAATCTTTTCAAACCCATTACCTGATGCTCTTAAAAATACTTCAAATAGAGTTAGTAAAGAAATATCTAAGGTATTCTTAATCATCAGAGATAATTTGCTAAAGAACCATAGTGGAGATATTTATTTTAGCTTTTTAGCTAGTGAATCATATCTAAAGAATTTATTTTTAAAAAATGAGGATATAAAATTGTTTCTTTCATTAGGAAAGATAATAGGTAAAACAAATAGATCAGATCAAGAAAAGCAATTTAACTTTATATTAGATGAGCTTGAAAATCAAATAATAGAAGCAAAAGAAGAAAGGAAAAAGAATGAGAAGATGTACAGGTCCCTAGGTCTTCTTTTGGGATTAGGGATTATTATTATTTTAATATAGGGAGAGAAAAAAATGGATGTTGATTTAATTTTTAAGATAGCTGGTGTAGGAATTGTAGTAGGTGCAATACATATGGTACTTACCAAATTTGGGAAAGAAGAATATGCTTATCTGACCACATTGGTCGGAGTTGTTATAGTGCTAGGAGTAGTAATCAACTTGGTAAGCAAGCTTTTTAATAATGTTAAGGTACTATTTAGACTCTAATAGGAGGACATTATGGAAATATTTCAAATAGTAGGTTTGGGAATTTTAGCAACAATTATTGTAGTTATCCTAAAAGAACTTAGACCCGAATTTGCAATACTAGTTTCAATAGTTACAGGTGTTATAATTTTTACACTTATTTTGAACAAGCTAATTTATGTTGTAGATACAATAAGCACATTGCAATCAAGAGTTGATGTTAATATAAGCTATTTCAATACTATTTTAAAAATTATTGGTATGGCATATATAGTAGAATTTGCATCCCAAATATCAAGGGATGCTGGGGAATCATCTATTGCTATGAAAATTGAATTTGCTGGTAAGGTCTTAATCATGGTTTTAGCGATACCAATTATATTAGCTTTAATGGATTTAATAGTAAAAATACTACCCTAAGGGTGAGATGATGAAAAGAATAATCTTAATATTAATAATTATCCTTTTAATTCCAAATCTAGTATTTGGAGAACAGGAAATAAAGGATTTTATTATTGAAGAACAATTGGATTTATTTGATACTAAGGAACTTGAATCGTTGATTAATGATGTATTAGGAAGTAATGATATAGTTCCAAAATTAAAGTTTAAGGACTATTTAACTAGGATATTAAAAGGTGAAAAAATATTAGACGGAAAGGCATTGGCCAAGTCTATATTTGGTAAATTGATTGAAGAAATAAGAATAAATTTGGGGTTTTTATCCAAAATCTTAGTTATATCTTTGATATCTGCAATACTAACCAATATACAAAACACCTTTGAGAATGCTTCAGTTAGTAGCTTTGCAAATTACGTTACCTTTATTCTTATTGCAATTCTTGTGATAGGAAGTTTCTATCAATTAATGGAAACTGTTAAGGTGACGATTAATTCAATGATTAATTTTATGGAAATATTATTACCAGTTTTATTGACCTTTTTAATACTAGCAGGTGGTCCAAATACAAAAATAATATTTCATCCTATGATTTTAGGAACTGTAAATGTAATTGGCATTATGGTAAAGAGTATTATCTTACCTTTGATAAATTTTTCTTTTATTATAAGTATTTTATCAAACTTATCTCAAAGAACAGAGTTAAGAAAAATATCAGAATTAGGGAGACAAATGATTACTTTTATTATATCCGCAGCATTTACAGTATTTATAGGCATAATCACTATTTATGGTCTCTCGACTAAAATTGATGGTATTACAATAAGGACTGCAAAATTTGCAGTGGATAGATTTATTCCTGTAGTTGGAGGTTTCCTATCAGATGCTGTGGAGACGGTTATTGGGTCTTCAGCAATATTAAAAAATGGAATTGGAATTATTGGATTACTTATTTTGATTTTTATTACAATATTGCCTTTAATCAAGATTGGATCATTGCTACTTGTTTATAAAATTGTCGGTGCCGTTATTGAACCTATAGTATCAAAGAATATTTCTAATTTTTTTAGTGATGTAAGTAAAACACTTTTATTAATATTAATTAGCATGGTTTCAGTGGCGATTATGTTTTTTATTACCATAACGATTATTGTTGATACAGGCAATAGTTTACTAATGCTAAGGTAGGTGATAAAAATAATAGCTAATTTTATACGGGAATGGTTAAAAGACATTGTAGTTTTATTTGTGATAATATCTCTTGTTGAACTAACTATTCCAAAGGGAAATATGAAGAGATATGTGGATTTTATAATTGGAATAGTAATCGTATTTACTGTAATTAGCCCATTTACAAAAATGTTTAACTTTGATATTAATCTGGACAAAGAAATAGAAGCTTTTTCAAATAATATAGTCACAAAGGAAGGTGTAATAGAAAAACAAAACAAAAAAATTGAAGAAATTTTTAAAAATAATTTAGCTAAAGATATTAAAAAAATAGTGTCAGAGAATACAAATTATAAAGTAAAGGATATAACTGTAGTTACTATACCTGATGAGCAAAATCTTTTACTAATTCAAAATATTAATATTGTATTAGACATAGAAGACACAGAAAACAAATCAAATGAAAAGGAAATTAAAATTGAAAAAGTTCATATTGGAAATAAGGCAATACCTGTTACCAGCGAAAACAATGATTTTGTAGAACTTAAGGAGTTAATTTCAAAATATGTGCAAATAGATGAGAAGAAATTAATAATTTCATTTGAAAATAAGGGGGATAAATATGGAGGAAATAATTAAGAAAATAAAAAAACATCTTGAAAATTTAAATAATAATAAGTTTATTAATTATTTATTCATAATATTAGTTGTATCTATCATACTTTTAATTGGGGCGAATTTTTTTATAGAAGATAAAAAGAACGTGCCTAAAGAGGTAGTAAAAGAAAATATAGTCGAAGATGATTATAGTGCATATTTAGAAAGAAAGCTGGAAGATATTCTAGGTAAATTAAAGGGTGTAGGTGAAATTAGTGTGATGGTAACCTTAGAAGACACAGCTGAAAAAATACCTGCAACCAATACGACAAAAACAATAGAAACTACAAAAGAGTTAGATTCAGAGGGGGGGACAAGAGAGGTAAATAGAGAAGACACCACTACACAAATGGTAAGTAAGTCAAATGATGGATCTTTAGTTCTTCTTAGAGAAGTAAAGCCAAATGTGAAAGGAGTAATTGTAGTAGCAGAAGGTGCAAATGATGTGATAATAATGGAAAAGCTTTATGAGGCAGTAAAGACAGTCCTAGGGATAAGTGGAAATAGAGTTCAAGTATATTCTAGTAAATAGGGGGGAAATTTAATGTTTAAAATAAAAAGACCTGCAATTATAGGAATGTTGTTAGTACTATTAGTTTTTACTGGTTACTTAAATTATCGTTTGACACAAGATGCTCTTAAGAAAGCTTCAAAGGATTATCAGAATTATGAAGTAATGCAAATGGAAAACAATGAATATACGTTATCTGAGGACGATTTCGATATAGTAGATTCTCTTCCTAAGGAAGAAAATATCACTGATGTGGTGACAACTAGTAATACTGAGTTAAGTGAATTAAGCAAAGAAGTATCTAATACAAATAGAAATTACTTTGTTGAATATAGGCTGTCAAGGGATAAGTTGAGAGCAGGATTAGTCGATAGACTTGATGAGATTATAAAAAATACCCAGACAACAGATGATATTAGGGCTAAGGCTCAAGAAGAGATAATGAGCATTGGAGAAATTTCTGAGAAAGAGCTTCAAATAGAGGGACTAGTAAAAGCAAAAGGATTTGAAGATGCTTTGGTATTTATAACAAATGATGAAATAAAGGTAGTTGTATCTAAGAATGAATTATCTCAACAAGATATGGTAAAGATATTGGATATAGTAAAATCTGAAACTAAATTTGACTCGGATAATATTAAAATAATGAAAAAACAATAGAATTGTTGTAATGAATGTATTCCTTTGATATAATAGCCTTAGAATTTAAGCTTGGAGGTGTTTTTAATGGGGGATACAATATTAAACGATAATACAGAAACTGGTAATGTAAAGATATCTGATGACGTAATTGCCATTATTGCTGGAGTAGCAGCGACTGAAGTAAAAGGCGTAGTAGGTATGAGTGGTGGTATTACAGGTGGAATTACTGAGCTATTGGGCATGAAGAATATGTCAAAGGGTGTAAAAGTAGAATTAAATAACGATGAGATAAAAGTTGATTTATTTATAATAGTAGAATATGGCTCAAATATTGCACAAGTTGGTAAAGAAGTACAAAGGAATGTAAAAGCTTCAATAGAAAATATGACTGCATTGAATGTTATTGAAATTAATGTTAATATTCAAGGTGTAAGTTTACCAAAGGAGAACAAGGAAGATAAGAAACAAGATTAGAATATTTAATATATACCCTCTGAGAATCAGGGGGTAATTTTAAATTACATAAATGACCCTTAAACAAACATAAATCTAATGAGCAAAGGGAGATTATAATGGGTAGAAAACAAGCAAGAGAAGGCGCAATGATGGTTTTATTTCAAATGGAAAGCACCAATGATTATACTAATGAGGCACTTGAAATATTTTTAAACAATTTTGAATATGATGAAGCTGAAACTGATTATATAAAGGATGCTGTACATACTATTGTAAATAATCTAGAAGATATAGATGAGAGTATTAAAACACATCTTGAGGGTTGGAGTATTTCTAGATTGGCTAAGGTTGATTTAGCGGCATTACGTATAGCTATATATGAGATTTTATACAGAAAGGATATACCATTAGAAGTTTCTATAAATGAAGCAATTGAGATAGTAAAAAGGTTTAGTACAGAAGATTCTTTCAAATTTATCAATGGGGTATTAGGAGGCTTCGCAAGAGCCTTAGATAATAAAAATGAATAAATATTTTTTGGGTATTGACACAAGTGCTTATACTACATCCTTGGGATTAATAGATGAAAATAATAATATATTAATGGATATAAGAAATGTATTGGAAGTAAAAAAGAATGAAAGAGGGCTTAGACAACAAGAAGCCTTATTTCAACATATGAACAATATTCCAAGTCTTATAGAAAAGTTATCAGAGAATGTTGATATAAATAAAATCGATACAATAGCCGTAAGTACAAAACCTAGAAATATTATTGATTCATATATGCCTGTTTTTGTTGTTGGGAAAAATCAGGCATTTATTCTTTCTAAAATATTAAAAACTAAGTATAAAGAATTTAGTCATCAAGAAGGACATATAGGATCTTGTTTGATTAACAATGAAAACATAATAGATACGGACGAGGAATTTATTTCGCTTCATATTTCTGGCGGTACAAGTGAATTATTAAAGGTCAAAAATTTTAAAGATAATCTAGAGATAGATGTAATTGGGAGAAGCCTAGATATTAGTTTTGGGCAACTTATAGATAGAATAGGAGTTTATTTAGGTCTAAAATTCCCTTGTGGAAGAGAAATGGAAATTTTATCAAATAGGGGCAAGTTAATAGATGTTAAAATACCTATAAGTATAAAGGATAAATATTGGACAAATTTATCAGGTTTAGAAAATTATTTTTTGAAGCTTATATATTCTAGAAATTACCCTATAGAGGATATTATATATACTTTGTTTTATACTATTTCTTTTATAATTGAAAAATTGATAAGGAATTCAATTGAAAGTACAAATATTAAAAAGGTTTTATTCACTGGTGGAATATCTGCCAATAGTCATATTAGAAAATATTTGTTAAATTCATTTAAAGAACAGGCTAATATTATTTTCCCTAAAATGGAATTATCCACAGATAATGCTGTAGGTATAGCATATTTAGGAATGACAAGAAAAGGTCACGAGGAGGTGAATGGATGAAACCATTAAAGGTAAGTGAAGTTAATAATTACATAAAAAAAGTTTTTGCAGGTGATATAGTTCTTTCTAATTTACAAGTTGAAGGTGAGATATCTAATTTTAAACATCATCATAGCGGACATATGTATTTTTCTTTAAAAGATGATAAAAGTAAGATTCGTTGTGTAATGTTTAAATGGGATAACGAAAATATAGGTTTAAAACTATCGGAGGGTATGAAGGTAGTAGCCACAGGGTATGTTTCAGTTTATGATAGGGATGGAGATTATCAGCTTTATGTAAGAAGTGTAAAAGATAAAGGTATAGGAGATTTATATAAGGCCTTTGAAGATTTGAAAATTAAATTAGAAAAAGAAGGTTTATTTCGTGAAAAGTATAAGAAGAATATACCTTTTTTGCCAAAAAAGATTGGAGTTGTAACATCAAGAACTGGTGCTGCTATTAGAGATATAGTTACAATATTAAAAAGGAGATATCCTCCTTGCGAAATTTTAATTTATCCTACTTTGGTTCAAGGTCCAAATGCTGCCAAAGAAATATGCCGTGGACTAAAGTATTTAGACAACAGAGGAGATATTGACATTATAATAACTGGTCGAGGAGGAGGTTCTTATGAGGAATTATTCGCGTTTAATGATGAAGAATTAGCACGTACAATTTTCCTATTGAACACTCCAATAATTTCAGCTGTCGGCCATGAAACAGATTTTACAATTGCTGATTTTGTCGCAGACTTAAGGGCACCAACACCTTCTGCAGCTGCAGAATTGGCAGTACCAGATATTAGTTATTTATATACTAATCTAAAAAACAAATATAGAAGTTTACTAAGCTATTTTAATAAATTTATAACAGCTCAAGAAAATCAATTAAGATTTTTAGACAAATCCCTATCATATAACAATCCAATATTAAAACTAAAGAATAAACAACAGGATATCGATAATATTTTTAAAGATTTAAATTATTTGATTGAAAAAAAGATCTCTAAGGAATTAAAAAGATTGGTAATATTAGAAAATAAATTAAAACTATTGAATCCAAGACATTCCATAGATAAAGGTTTTGGAGTTTTATATGATACAAGGGGAAATATTATTAAATCCATTGATGACATGAAAATTAATGATGAGATTAATATATTACTTAAAGATGGTACAATTAAGACTTTGATAATCCATATAGACAAGGAGGTATAGAAATGGAGGATATAAAATTAAGTTATGAAGATGCTTTGGTGGAATTGGAAAAGATATTAATAGAATTGGAAGATGAAGATTGTACTTTGGAAGAATCCATAGCTAAATTTAAAAAAGGTATTGAATTATACAATTATTGTAATAATATATTAAAGGCTGCAGAGGGAGAAGTAAAGGTTTTATTAGGTGATGAAGATTCTTTAGTGGAGTATGATTTTTTTAAGGAGGACGAAGATGAATATTACTAAAGAATTTGAGTATTATACAGACTTAATAGATAATTATCTCAAAATAATTGTAGACCATAAAAATTCTTACCAAAAAAAGATTTATGAAGCTATGGAATATAGCTTATTTACAGGTGGAAAGAGACTTAGACCTATTATTGCACTAAAATCATTTGAATTATTCAATGATAATTTGGAAAAAATACTACCTTTTGCTGTAGCAATAGAGATGATTCATACATATTCTTTAATACATGATGATTTACCCGCCATGGATAATGATGACTTTAGAAGAGGTAAACCTACAAACCACAAGGTTTATGGTGAAGCTATGGCAATATTAGCTGGAGATGGGCTTTTAAATCTAGCATTCGAAACCATGTTGAATCATACTATTAACAATTCATATACCATAGAAGATTATAGACGCTATACAAGGGCTATGAAGGAGATAGGCATTTATTCTGGTACAAGAGGAATGATTGGCGGTCAAGTACTGGATGTTTTTAGTGGATTTGACAATATGAATGAGGAAAAATTAATCTATATGTATAAAACAAAGACGGCTGGCTTAATCCAAGCAAGTTTGGTGACTGGAGCTATAATTGGTGGTGCTAGTGATGAATATGTTGAAAAACTAAGAGACTTTGGATTGAATTTGGGATTGGCTTATCAAATAGAAGATGATATACTAGACTCTTTTAAAGATGAATCAATAAATAAATTTACATATTTGAAGTACTTTGATTTTGATACTTCTATAAAAGAAGTTAAATCACTTAGTGAGAAAGCAATAGAGATACTTGATTCACTTAGTAGTGTTGATACTTGTTTTTTTAAAGAATTAACCAAATATTTGATAGATAGGAATGAATAAGGTAATTGATAAATACATAAATTTATGATATAATTTAAATCAGCATGGAGTGGCACAGTATTCTAGTCAGCACAACTATTCTAGAGGGCGGGGCTAAAAATCCGTCAAAGGGCATATCGATGAAGTTCCTTGTGTTTGGCTTGCGACGCCCAGTCGTGGGTTTTCACGGGGAGTAAGAAAGATGGGGCGATCTGCAATGGCATGCAGGCGTAGACCCTACTTTCGTGGAGACACAATATATTTTAGAAAATATATTGTGATAAACCTGCAATTTTATTAATTATAAGCAGAAGTAGCCTGCCTTGAGTGGGGTAGTGCGGATGATAAGTTCAACTAAATTAATCAAGGGCCCAGTATTAATTAAGTTCTGTTATCGAAACCTACTTTGCAAAAGAGGCTAAGGAATAGACTGGCTGTTGAGGAAAACTCCTAGACTGCTCGTTTTGAAGTAAATTGAGGATTACAGTGCGGACTAAGTGGCAATCCAGTTGTACCTATGGCAACAAGGTATTGATAAGATTAAAGGGAAACCACTGTTATGGCGACAGACAGTTTTTATCAGGGAAAACCTACTGGACCTAAAGCCGTAAGATTTACTCAGTTTATTGCCACTACTCACGCTGGTAGCTAATGCTATCAGCTTTTTATTTCTTAAGGAGGATTTTATGTCAAAAAAAGAAGGCGAAAATTTTTCAAAGCGGTATAATTTAAAATGGGTGATAGGAATATCACTTTGGACCTTTTTTTTAGCAATTATTATTTCTATACTTACTGAAAATCTAGTGAAGAGTTTAAATATACTTATAGCTTTTTTAATTCTTTTGTCGATTATATTAATAGGTATTATATTTGATATAATAGGTATATCAGTTACTGTAGCAGATGAGAAACCGTTCCATGCTATGGCAGCGAATAAAATTAGTGAGGCGAAAGTTGCTATAAAGCTTGTTAGAAATGCTGGACCTGTTTCTAATTTTTGCAATGATGTAATTGGTGATATTAGCGGAATCATATCTGGTTCTGTAGGTGCTACAATAATATATAAATTGCTAAATACATATGGATTTAAAAACGGAACCTTATTATCAATATTACTTACAGCTCTTACAGCATCATTTACTGTAGGGGGTAAGGCTATTGGGAAATCAATAGCTTTCTATAATTATGAAAAAATTATATTTCAAGTGGCGAAGTTTTTTAATTTTTTAGAAGTAAATTTCCATTTGGATTTCTTCCCCAATAAAAAGAAAAACAATAAACAATAAACAATCAAAGGAGTAAAGATGGGTAAAAAAAGAGCGGATGTGTTATTATTTGAAAAAGGTTTAGTTGATTCAAGAGAAAAGGGCAAAAGGGTAATAATGGAGGGTTCAGTTTACATAGGCACAAGAAGGATAGATAAACCAGGGGAATATATTGATGAAGATGAAGATATAATTGTTAAAACTAATCCAATTATCTATGTTAGTAGAGGTGGATTAAAGCTGGAAAAGGCAATAAAATCCTTTGATTTAAATTTAACTGATGCAATAGCTATGGATATTGGAGCGTCTACCGGTGGATTTACGGATTGCATGTTAAAAAACAATGCTAAAAAGGTATTTGCAGTTGATGTTGGTTATGGTCAATTGGACTGGAAATTGAGAAATGACCCTAGGGTCCTAGTGATGGAAAGAACCAATATTAGAAATGTAACAAAAGATAATATAGGTGAAAAAATTGATTTTATATCAATAGATGTATCCTTTATTTCATTAACGCTTGTTTTACCAGTAGCTAAGGATTTATTAACTGAAAAAGGTGAAATAGTTGCATTGGTAAAACCACAATTCGAGGCTGGTAAAGATAAGGTAGGGAAAAAAGGAATTGTAAAGGATAAAAAAACTCATTTTGAAGTTATAAAGAAAATTGCTGAATTTTCTAAAGAAATTGGTCTTATAGCTAACTCACTAACTTTTTCACCTATTACTGGCACCACAGGAAATATCGAATTTCTTATATACTTAAAAAATGATGGTAATTGCATTGATGATGATTTTATTTTAAGGACAATAGAAGATGCGCATAATACTTTAAAGTAATCGGAGGGGTATTTATGCTTAAAGAATTAAGCATTAAAAATTTTGCCATAATTGATGATCTTAAAATCGAATTTGATAGTGGTTTAAATCTACTAACAGGGGAGACAGGCTCTGGTAAATCGATTATTATTGAAGCTTTAGGATTAGTACTTGGAGGTAGGGGAAGTAAGGATTTAATTCGTACTGGTGAGGATAAGGCGGTTATTGAAGCATTGTTTTATATTGAAGACAATATAAAATCTATACTTTCTAAATATGGTTATGAAACTGAAGAGAGTATTCTTATTATCTCTAGGGAAATTTCTTTAACTTACCCTAGTATAACCAGGCTAAATGGAAGGCCAATTACGCTAAATATCTTAAGCAACATAACACCAAATTTGATTGATATATTTGGACAACATGAGCATCAATCACTTCTTAATATTCAAAATCATCAAATATTAATAGATAGTCTTGGTGACAGGGAACATAAAGATTTATTGGAAAAGATTAGGACAACCTATGAAGTCTATATAGAAGAAAAGAAAAAGTTCAATGAAATGAACAAAACATCTTCCGAAAGAGAAAGAGAAATAGATTTATTGAAATATCAAATTGAAGAAATTGATGCTGCAAATCTTACTTCAGAAGATGAATTTGAGATTGAAAATAACTTTAAAAAATATTCTAATATACAAAGTATTCAAATAGGATTGGGAAATGTACTGGAAAATTTAAATGGTTCGACCTATGATAGAAATTCTATTTTAGATTTATTTAATAATTGTATCAATTTACTAAATAATATAAAAAATTTTGATTCTGAAATCATTCAATACCATGATAAATTTAATAATCTAAGGTATGAATTACAAGATTTAGCAAGGGAAGTTGATTATTACCTAGAATCTTTAGAAGTAGATGAGGAAAAATTTATATACTATAGAGATAGATTAGATTTGGTCAATAAGCTAAAAAAGAAATATGGGCTAACAATAGATAAAATATTTGAATATAGAAATAATATTTTTATTGAATATGAAAATCTAATAAATTATGAAAAGAAAATGGAAAAAATTAATAAAAATATTAAAAGATATGAAGAAATCTTAACAAATGACTCTTTATTATTAAGAAATAAAAGAATTGATATTGCAAAAAAATTAGAAAATAAATTAACCCAGGAACTAAAAGAACTTAATATGGGTAATGTTGTTTTTAAGGTAGATTTTAAAGAAAAAGAAAGCATTAGTAATAGTGGATTAGATAATATAGAATTTTTGATATCAACTAATCCTGGAGAAAATTTAAAACCCCTATCAAAAATTGTTTCAGGTGGAGAAATGTCTAGAATAATGCTAGGATTTAAGAATATTATAGCTGATAATGATAAAATACCTACTTTGATTTTTGATGAAATTGATACGGGAATTAGTGGAAGAACAGCCCAAATTGTTGGGGAAAAAATTTGTAAAATTTCAAAAAATCATCAAGTAATTGCCATCTCTCACTTGCCACAAATTACTGCTCTTGCCGATAATCATTATAAAATATACAAAGAATCAGAAGGCTACACAACGATAACTAAAGTACGGAAATTAACATACGATGAAAGAGTGCTTGAAATGGCTAGATTGTTAGGTGGAGTCAATGTTACTGAAACAACTATAAATCACGCAAAAGAAATGCTTAATATGTCAAAAAAAATTAAATCGTAAAAATCAAGGCAATGCTAAAGCATTGCCTTTTTTAAATGGAATTTAAGAATTTACTTAACAAATTTCATAAATTTTGAACAGAATAATTACTCTCTAAAAAGGCTAAATTATATATGTAATAAATTTTGTGGAGGTGAGGAAGAAAAAATTAAAGGAGAGTGATTATATTTGGGGAAATTTAGACTTAAAACTAAATATTTACTACTATTTATACTAATTTTCATATTATTTTACTCTTTGAATTTAAGTCAAAGTTTATTTTATCCCTCAAACTTTAAAATAATAAAAGGTGAAAATAAGAATCTAAATATATCATTCCCATTCTCGTTGGATAATAGAGATGTATCAATAGTTGAAACAATCTTTAATGAAGGTTCAAAATCTATAACCCTTAATGGAGTAGACGAAGGCAATACAAATTTGCAGGTTAAACTCCTTGGCTTAATTCCAGTAAAAAATTATAATGTTAACGTAGTTAATAGGCCAGCATTAATCCCAGGAGGAAATGCTATAGGTGTAAGAATGAATACTAAAGGAGTTTTAGTTGTAGCAGTAACTGAGGTTATAGATATTAAAGGAAATAGAATTAGTCCAGCTAGAGAGGCAGGTTTGAAGGTCGGAGATAGTATAATAGAGATAAATGGAGAAAAAGTTTCAAGTGCTGAACAGGTAGTTAAAATATTGAATAATGTAAAAGATGAACAAGTAAATATTATAGTTTTAAGAAATAAGAATGAAGTAAAAATTGCAGCTACTCCAGTTCAATGTCTACAAGATAATTCCTATCGATTAGGAATTTGGGTTAGAGATAAAACTTCTGGTATTGGTACTATGACATTTTATCATAAAGAAAGCAATAAATTTGGTGCTTTAGGTCATGGTATAGCTGATATAGATACTGGAAAGCTTTTAAGTGTAGATAAAGGCTTGGTAATGAATGCTAAAATATCAGATGTTGAACAAGGAAAAAAGGGAACACCTGGTGAAATAAAGGGTGTTTTTTATAAAACTGATGATATCTTAGGTGAAATTTATGATAATAATGATTATGGTATTTATGGAATTTTGAAGGAAAATAACGAAATCAAAAATCGGGAACCAATTCCAATAGGATATAAAGAAGAGGTTGAAATAGGAAAGGCTTATATATTAAGTACTTTGGATGATAATAAAATAGATAAATATGAAATAGAAATCTTAAAAGCTGAGCCTCAGGAAAAAGCAGCACAAAAAAGTATGGTAGTTAAAGTTACTGATGAAAGATTATTAAATAAAACAGGTGGTATAATTCAGGGAATGAGTGGCAGTCCAATTATACAAAATGGTCGGTTAATAGGGGCTATAACCCATGTTTTTGTAAATGATCCAACAAAGGGATATGGTTTATATATAGAATGGATGCTTGAAAACATAAAATAATTTGGAGATAAACCTATTTGAATGAATAGGTTTATTTTTTTAAAAATTTTAAAATAAAGAAGGAGTTTTTGAATTTTTGTCGAATTAATAAAGAGATAAAAAAACCAGGGGGGAATTTTATGAAGAAAATTACTGTTGCCATTGCAGATGATAATAGGGAGTTTTGTCAAATAATCTCTCAATTTATTTCTGCACAAGAAGAATTTGAAGTAGTGGGTATTGCGAAGGATGGCATTGAGGCACTAGAACTTATAGAGAAAGAAAAGCCTCAAATATTAATATTAGATATTATTATGCCTCATCTAGACGGTTTAGGAGTATTGGAAAAACTACATGAATCAGAAGATGACTTTTTCCCAAAGGTTATTGTACTATCTGCAGTTGGACAAGATAAAATAACCCAAAGAGCAATTGAATTAGGGGCTTCTTATTATGTAGTTAAACCTTTTGATTTCCAAATTTTTATAAAAAGATTGAAACAAACTGTTGATAATAATATTATTATAGAACCTAAGCTAGGAATGACAAACACATTTAAGAAAAATGTAAGTAATGAAAATAATTTGGAAACTAAAATAACAAAAATTATACAAGAAATTGGTGTTCCAGCACATATAAAGGGTTATTTATATTTAAGGGAAGCTATACACATGGTAATTGAAGATATGGACTATTTAGGAGCAGTAACAAAGGAATTGTATCCCAATGTTGCAGAAAAGTTTAATACAACTCCTAGTAGAGTGGAAAGAGCAATTAGACATGCAATTGAGGTAGCATGGAATAGAGGGAAAATAGATACCATAGATAATATATTTGGTTATACAGTAAATAACAATAAGGGAAAACCTACAAATAGTGAATTTATTGCATTGATTGCGGATAAGATAAGATTAGAACAAGATGTGTTAGAAAGAGCATAAGATTATATCCTCCTTTTTGGAGGATGTTTTTCTCTTTTGGTGATATTGTGGTATAATAAATTCAATAGTGAACCTATATTAATTATTAGGAGGTAAAAATAAATGGTTTATGAAGAAAAGACCATGAAATGTGATAAGATATATGAAGGAAAGATTCTAAATCTTAGAATAGACACAGTGGAATTGCCTGATAAAAAATATTCTAAAAGAGAAATTGTGGAACATCCAGGTGGTGTTGCTATTGTTCCAATTACAAATGACAATAATATTATTTTAGTTAAACAATATAGAAAAGCTATAGATAAATTCATACTAGAAATACCAGCAGGCAAATTGGAGATAAATGAGGAACCTAGAGAAACTGCAATTAGAGAGCTAAAAGAAGAAACAGGTTATATAGCTAACGAATTAAAATATCTATTAGAGTTTTATACATCTCCAGGATATTGTAACGAAAAAATATATATATTTCTAGCAACGGATATTGTAGAGGGGGTAGCTACTCCTGAAAACGGTGAATTTATAGAGATTGAAAAATATAATATATTTGATTTACTTAAAATGATTGATCGTGGTGATATAGTAGATAGCAAAACAATAATTGGAATAAACTTAGCTAAAGATTTTGTTAAAACTTTAAAATAGGTTATATTGTCCTCCTTTGTAGCATAAAATTTCTAAAAGCTAAACTTAGGAGGAATAATATTGAACTTGTTAAGGTTTAAAAACTTATTTAAAAAGCATTTTGAAAATAGCTTTACTTTTTATTTTCTTCTATTCTTTATTTTTACAATTGGAATTATCTTTGGTGCGGTTCTAATCAAGGCATTTGATAATCCAAGAAGATTATTATTGTTAAAATATAGTAATGCTTATTTCTATAATGTTTTAAACAACAACTATAATAATATTAGCATTTTTAAAAAGGCAATGTTTAATAATTTTATATTTATCTCAGTAATGTATATTATTGGATTAGCAAACTTTGGATTTATAATTGCACCTATAATAGTATTTTTAAATGGTGGATTATTGGGATATGCTGTTGGTTATTTAATATATAGCTATGGCTTTAAAGGGTTTCTTTTATCTATATTAGGTATATATCCTCAATATTTATTTTATATTATAGCTATAATAAGTATAGGGGCACTTTCTATGACTATGTCCTATAAATATAAGTTTTCAAGAAATCTTAAAGCAATAAAAACTAGAAGACTTGATTTAATTGATTATACTATATTTATTCTTGTTTTGACTATATTTATAATTATTGGATGTTTATACGAAGGGTTTATATCACCATTTTTTTTAAATTTAATAAATGATTTTTTATAACAAATAGGAAAGTTCTACTTTTAATTTCCTTTTATATTATTGAACTTTCCGTCAATGAGTTTCAAAAAAGGCTTCATTAATTTAAATAATACATAAATAGAAGCCTATTTTATAACGAATTTAGGAGTATAAAATGTGGAATAAAATTACTAAAGAATATTTAGATTATATAAGGAATGAAAAGAAACTATCACAAAATACAATAGATGCATATATAAGTGATATAAATCAATTATATAATTATGCATGTGAAAATAATATAACTAATTTTTTAGATATTAACAAGACAAATATAATTACATATCTGTTATTTTTGCAAAGAAGCGGAAAATCTAACTCAACTATTTCAAGGAACTTAGCAAGTGTAAGATGTTTATTTCAGTATCTGCTAAACAAAAATATTATAAAAGAAGACCCAACTTTAAATTTAAAATCTCCTAAAAGAGAGAAGAAATATCCTAGTATACTATCAATAGATGAAATTAACAAATTATTGAATAAACCCGATATAAACAATTGGAAGGGCGCTAGGGATAAGGCAATCTTGGAGTTGATATGTGCTACTGGACTAAGGGTATCAGAGATTATTAATTTGAACATCGAAGATTTAGACATAAATAACAATCATATCAAAATCGATAGTGATAATAATATTAGAATAATACCCATAGATAAACAGGTAACTCAAAGTATAGTTTTTTATATTAATGGGTATAGGACAAGTAGTTCAAATACAGATCCTTTATTTATTAATTATAATAATACTAGATTAACAAGGCAGGGATTTTGGAAAATTATTAAGCATTATTCAAGATTAACTTCGATAGAAAAGAAAATAACCCCTCAAAATTTGAGAAATTCTTTTGCCGTTCATCAAATTAGTAATGGAACTGATATTTTCACCTTGCAAGAAATTATGGGACATATTGATATCTCAACTACTCAAAACTATTCTATCATTGCAAACAAAAAAGGCTTCTAAGGAAATATTAAATACAAAACTTAAGGAGGTAAGGATATGGCTTACATTGATAAGATTGAGGAAACAGTAAAATATATAATTGATAAAATATCGACAAAACCTGAAGTAGGGCTAATATTAGGGTCTGGATTAGGAGGTTTAGCGGAGAAAATAGAAGATCCAGTAGTATTAAAGTATAAAGATATACCCAATTTTCCAGTATCAACAGTTGAAGGTCATGCTGGCCAATTGGTTATTGGAAGACTTGGTGAAAAACAAGTAATTGCTATGCAAGGACGATTTCATTATTATGAAGGTTATACCTTAAAGGAAATTACCTTTCCAATAAGATGTATGATAGGTCTAGGAATAGATGATTTAATAGTTACAAATGCTGCTGGTGGTGTTAATTCATCCTTTAAACCAGGGGACTTAATGATTATAAAAGATCATATTAATTTCACAGGTAATAATCCGTTAATAGGTAAAAACTTAGATGAAAAAGGTCCTAGATTTGTTGATATGACTTATGCTTATAATAAGGATTTGATTAATATAGCTTTAAGTTGCGGAAAATCGTTAAATCTTGACTTAAAAACAGGTATATATATGTGGTTTAGTGGACCAACATATGAAACACCTGCTGAAGTAAGAATGGCGGGTATTTTAGGTGCGGATGCTGTAGGGATGTCTACTGTACCGGAGGTTATCGTAGCTAATCACGAAGGAATAAGAGTATTAGGAATATCTTGTATTACAAATATGGCATCTGGTATCCTAGATGCACCCCTAAATCATGAAGAAGTTGTTGAAACCTCTATGAAGGTTAAAAATGAATTTGAAGGTTTGGTTATAGATATAATTAAAAATATTTAAAAGGTAGTGATCTTAATGCGAATGTACGATATTATTGAAAAAAAAAGGGATGGTTTTACTTTAAATACTGAAGAGATATCCTTTTTTGTCAAGAATTATACTGAAGGTAATATACCAGATTATCAGGCATCAGCTTTATTAATGGCAATCTTTTTTAATAAAATGAATGAAGATGAAACGCTTGATTTGACAAAAGCTATGATAGAATCAGGCGAATCTGTTGATTTATCTAGTATTAAAGGTATAAAGGTTGATAAACATTCTACTGGTGGTGTTGGGGATACTACTACATTGGTTTTGGGTCCAATGGTAGCGGCATGTGGTGTTCCTTTTGTAAAAATGTCTGGCAGGGGTCTAGGCCATACAGGGGGGACTTTAGATAAGTTAGAATCAATTAAAAACTTTAATGTAAATTTATCGAAAGAGGATTTTGTTAGCAATACAAACCATATTAATATATCCATATGTAGTCAAACAGCAAATATCACTCCTGCTGATAAAAAGTTGTATGCCTTAAGGGATGTAACCGCTACAGTAGACAATCTTTCTCTAATTGCTAGTAGTATAATGAGTAAAAAGTTAGCTATTAAATCGGATGCAATAGTACTGGACGTAAAAGTAGGTAGTGGTGCGTTTATGAAGGATTTGCAACATGCTAAAGAATTAGCAAGGTTAATGGTTAATTTGGGAAATAAATATGGAAGAAAGACAGTTGCTATAGTTACTGATATGGATGAACCTTTAGGTAACGCTATAGGAAATGCACTTGAGGTTAAAGAAGCTATCAATACTCTTCAGGGTAAAGGACCTAAAGATTTATATGAACTTTGTTTAGTTTTAGGTTCTAAATTGTTAGTATTAGCCGAGAGGGTAGATAACGAATTAGAGGCTAGAAAACTCTTAAAAGAAACTATTAGTTCAAAAGCAGCATTTAATAAACTTATAGAGATGGTAAAAGAGCAAGGTGGAGATGTAGATTATATTCTAAATCCAGATCTATTACCTAAAACAAAATACAAAATTGAAGTAAAAAGCAAAAAATCTGGGTTTGTAAATGAAATAAACGCTGAGGAAATTGGTAAATGTGCACTATCTTTAGGGGCAGGAAGGGAGACATTAGATAGTGTTATTGATTTAGGTGCCGGAATAGTTTTAAATAAAAAAGTAGATGATGAAGTCCACACTGGCGACATTTTAGCTTTTATCCATACAAATAACTTAGAAAAAGGTGAAGATGTTCGAAATAGAATTTTAGATATATATAAAATCGGAGATAAAAATAAAGAAAAAAAGACTCTTATATTTGACGAAATATCAAACTAAGTAGAATAACATATTATTTTAATGGATACTATAATTGTAAATATAATATATATTGGAGGTATTATGTTGAAAAAGAAATTAGTATCCATTTTACTTATAATTTCTATTATTATTACTCCTGTTATTGCTTATGGAGATATTAGTATAACTAGTAAATCAGCTATATTAATGGACTATAATACAGGTAGGATAATCTATGCTTTAAATGAAAATGAGAAATTGCCACCTGCAAGTGTTACAAAAATAATGACACTATTATTGACTATGGAAGCTTTGGCAAGTGAAAAAATAAAGTTAGATGATAAGGTATCTATTAGCGAACATGCTTCCAAAATGGGTGGAACACAAGTCTACCTAGAACCAGGCGAAAGTCAAACTGTAAATGACCTAATTAAGGCTGTTGCCATCAGATCGGCAAATGATGCAGCAGTCGCCTTAGGTGAATTTATTAGTGGAAGTCACGAGGCATTTGTTAAATTGATGAATGAACGAGCTAAATCGTTAGGCATGAACAATACAAATTTCGTTAATGCAAGCGGACTTCCTGCAGATGATCATTATACTTCTGCATATGATATAGCTTTAATGTCTAGAGAGTTGTTAAGACATACTGAAATTCAAAAATATCTAACTACATGGATGGAAGATTTACTAGTTGGAAAGAAAAAAAATGATACTCAAACAATGGTTAATACAAATAGACTTATTAAAGACTACGATGGTACTACGGGTATAAAAACTGGTTCAACTAATGCTGCTGGATATTGTATCTCTGCTTCTGCCAAAAGAGGAGATTTACAGTTAATAGCAGTTATACTAGGTGGAAAAACATCCGATGTTAGATTTGAAGAAGCTAAAAAACTACTTGATTATGGATTTGCCAATTATGATTCTATAATGTTAGGTAAGAAGGGAGATGTATTGGCTACACTTCCTGTTGAAAAAGCTCAGCATCTAAATATTGATATTGTATTAGAAAATGATGTTTTTGCACTTTTACCAAAAGGGAGTAATGGTAAGGTAGATACAGAATTAATATATCCTGAAAGTATAAAACCTCCTGTGAAATTTGGGGATAAATTAGGTGAGATGATCATAAAGGTAGATGGTAAGGAAGTAGAAAGAGTCAGTTTAGTTGCAAAGCATGATGTAGAAAGTGCAGGGTATATAACTTTATTAAAAAGAACAGTGATAAACTTTATATCAGGAAGATAATATTAACCTCGACTTTAATTAGTCGAGGTTGTATAATATTAGTAGTATTTGGAAGGTGGGATTGTTATAGATATTTTGATGAGTTTACCAGGTTTATTTACGGCAATTATATTTCACGAATTGGCACATGGGTACGTATCATATAAGTTGGGAGATCCTACTGCAAAAGATGCTGGCAGGCTAACATTGAACCCGTTAAAACATATTGATCCAGTTGGACTTATTTTTATGTTAATATTTAAATTTGGATGGGCCAAGCCTGTTCCAATAAATCCTAGTAATTATAAAAAGAGAAAAAGAGATACTATATTAGTTTCTATTGCTGGTCCATTTACTAATTATGCTATAGCCATATTAATGGGATTAATCTTAAGTTTAATTCCAATTAGAAATGCCATTGTTTTTCAAGTGTTGTTATTTACCCTTTGGTATAATATAATGCTTGGTACATTTAATCTCCTTCCATTTCCACCTTTGGATGGATCGAAAATTGTGGCAAGTTTATTGCCAGTAAAATATGAATATTATTTTTATAAATATGAAAGGTATTTATATATTATACTGTTAATACTTATAGCTACTAATATAATAAATAAATTGCTTGGGCCTATTATAGACATTGTACTTAATGTTTTAATTAGATTTTTAACTTAATAGGAGAGTTTGTATGGATTACAAAATAGTTGTAGATGTGTTCGAAGGACCAATGGATTTGTTGTTAAATTTAATAGAAAAGGCAGAGGTTGATATCTACGATATACCAATAAATTTAATAACAGAGCAGTATATGGACTATATATATGAAATGGAAGAGCTAAATTTAGAAGTTGCAAGCGAATTTTTAGTAATGGCATCAACTCTTCTTGAAGTTAAATCGAAAATGCTTTTACCCAAAGATAAAATTATTGAAGAAGGTATTGAAATTGAGTTAGACCCAAGGGAAGAGTTAGTAAAAAGACTTATTGAATATAAAATGTATAAAGAGGCTGCTGATAGATTGAGAGACCAAGAAGATATAGAACTCTTGGCCTATTATAAGCCCAGAGAGGATCTATCAGAATTTGTAAATGTAGAAGAAAACTTTGAAATAATGGATTTAAATCTATTAGTAAAGTCACTTTACAATATAATTATAAATAGAGGAAGCAAAAATATAGATATAAGTGAAATACATAGAGAAGAATATACAATGGAGTTTTGTATAGAAGAGATTGAAGATAAGTTAAAAAATGTTGATCATATTAAATTTACAGAGCTTTTAAGAAGGACATGTTCTAGAGAAGAGATTATAACTTATTTTTTATCAGTTCTAGAATTAATAAGGTTAAAAAGTATTTATATAAAACAAGATGAATTATTTTCCGACATAATTATAAGTAAACGAATGGATGAGATAGATGCATGATATTAGAGAGATAAAATCAATAATAGAAGGGTTGTTATTCGCATGGGGAGACCCCTTAGATATAAAGGATATTGCTGCTATTTTAGATATTAAGGAAAAAGAATTGGAGCAGATTTTAAAGGAAATGATAGATGACTTTAACTACAATAGAAGAGGATTAAGAATTATTAAATTCAATAATTCTTATCAAATTGGTACGAGGCCAGAGCATTATGAATGGATTAGCAAATTAAATCAAAATAAAAATAAAAAAAATCTTTCAAATGCAAGTCTAGAAACACTTTCAATTATAGCCTATAAACAACCCATTATAAAGTCAGATATAGAGATGATAAGAGGTGTTAGATGTGATAGAGCATTAGAAACTCTTATGGAAAAAAACCTAGTAAAAGAAGTAGGAAGGCTAGAAAGAACAGGCAGACCAATACTATATGGAACTACTGATGAATTCTTAAGATACTTTGGATTAGAAAATTTAGAAGATTTACCACCATTAAATGAATCAACCCCGAATATTGAAGAAAAATAATGCTACGTATTATTTTTCTTTTTTTTGCAATGATATTATTAATAGGAGGGGAAGAAGTTGAAAAAATTAATATTAATTTTAATAATCCTTATTATATTAATTCCTAATTTTTCTTATGGAAAGGACTTTAATTTAAGTGGACAGAATTATATTTTAATTGAAGAAAAATCAGGAAGGGTATTGTTAGAAAAAAATGCTAATGTAAAAATGCCTATGGCTAGTACAACAAAAATCATGACAGCTATCTTAGCAATAGAATATGGTAATTTAGAGGACGAAGTGGAAATTATCGGAGACAAGGTAAATATAGAAGGATCAAGTATCTTTCTTAAGGATGGAGAAATCATTAAACTTGAAGATTTAATATATGGTTTAATGTTAAGATCTGGTAACGATTCTGCTATTGCTATTGCCAACCATATCAGCGGTAGTGAGGAAGAATTTGTTAAGCTTATGAATAAAAAGGCAAAAGAAATAGGAGCTTTAAGCACAAACTTTACCAATCCTCATGGTCTTCATAATGATAACCATTATACTACTGCGTATGATTTAGCTTTAATTACTAGATACGCATTTAAGAATAAAAAGTTTGAAGAAATATCCAGTAGTAAAGATTATAGAACCCATAGTAGCAGAGAATACAATTATTTTGTTAATAAGAATAGTACTCTTTGGGATTATGAGGGTGGAGATGGAGTAAAAATAGGATATACAATGAGGGCTAATAGATGTTTGGTTGCAAGTGCAAGTCGTAATAATATGCGTTTAATAGCTGTAACCTTAAGGGATTATAATTGGTTTAATGATGCTTATACATTAATGGATTATGGATTTGAAAATTATTCACTTTACCCTATTTATCAAAAAGACCAATTGATTACACAAATTAATGTATTGAATGGAGAAAGGGAAAAATTACCTATAGTAGCTGCAGGAGACCTAATGTATCCTCTTAAAGATGAAGAGAAAGATAAAGTTAAAATATCAATAAATGTTGAGGAAAAGGTAGAAGCGCCAGTTGTAAAAGGAGCTGAATTGGGTTCGATTGAGGTTTACCTAGATGGAAAGTTAATTAAAAAAGACAAACTTGTTGCGAAATATGATGTTTTAAAATGTTATTTCTTTAAACGTTTATTAAATATCTTTGACATGAAAAAGGATGCATAAATCTAATCTAATTTACAAACTCTCCCAAAAAGGTTAGAATTAGGTTAGAATATGGAGGGATAAATAGATGAGATTACAAAAATATATGGCCTTGTGTGGAGTTGCATCAAGAAGAAAGTCCGAAGAACTTATTATAAATGGTCGAGTAAAGGTAAATAACAAAATCATAACTGAATTAGGTACTACAATAAATCCAGATAAGGATATTGTAAAGGTTGATGAAAAAAGAATAAAACTAGAGTCTAATAAGGTTTATATAATGTTAAATAAACCAATTGGTTTTGTGACAACATCTAAAGATGAGAAGGATAGAAATATTGTAACTGATTTGATAGAAGGTGTTACAGAAAGAATTTACCCTATAGGCAGATTAGATGCTGATACGACAGGATTATTACTTTTAACCAATGATGGGGATATTGCGTATAAACTTACTCACCCAAGTAATGAAATTGTTAAGCAATATATTGCGATTGTTGAAGGGGTTCCAAATAAAATTGAATTGGAAAAATTCAGGAATGGCATATTTATCAGTGGTAGAAAAACAGCTAATGCTAGTATTAAGATTTTAAAAAATTTTGGAACAGATAGTATATTAGACATTAGAATACATGAAGGTAGAAACCGTCAGGTAAAAAAAATGTGTGAAGCAATAAATCATCCTGTTAAAAAATTAAAAAGAATTTCTATAGGGGAAATTCAATTGGGTGGTCTTGATATTGGTAATTGGAGATATTTGGATGATGAAGAGATTAAATATCTAAAATCTCTATAGCGGGGGGAAATTATGATAGTATTTAAAGAGATAAAAGATAGTAAATTATTTAATACTTTAACCTATGCTGGATATAAAAATGAAACATTATTTGGGAAATGCCGAGTTAATTTAAATAAGGATATTGCACATTTAGAAGTATTAGAGATAGATGATAAGTTTAGAGGTAATAATCTTGGGGAAGGATTATTACGCTCTACTTTAAATAAATTGGACAAGATTGGAATAAAGAAGGTATATTACAAATGTTATAATCCATATTTAATTAAAATGGGTTTTATGAAAGAAGATAATAGAGTATATGTAGATTTACCTAACTTTTTCAATTCCAAATGTAGAAGTGGTGAGATAGATAATGAAATATAAGAGCTTTATAAATACTAATACAATTGTTGGAAATATAATTGAAAGTTTTATTAAAGATGGATATAAAGTCCTTGATTGTACTGTTGGTAATGGAAATGATACATTTAAGTTAGCTGAATTAGTTGGTTCTAGTGGTAAAGTATATGGATTTGACATTCAAGATACTGCTTTAGAAAATACTAGTGATAAATTAAAGAAATTTAATTTACTTGAGAGAGTAACTTTAATTAAAGATAGTCATGAAAATATTTCTCAATATATTGATGAAGGATTAGATTTAATTATATATAATTTAGGTTATTTACCAAAGGGTGATAAAAGTATTAAGACCAGTGATAAAAGTACTGTAAGAAGCCTAAAACAAGCCTTAAATCTAATTAAACCAAATGGATTGATCTTAATAACTGCTTATACAGGACATGAAGGCGGTATGGATGAAAAAGATTCTGTAGAAGCTTTATTAGCGTCATTAAATCAAAAAGAATTTAATGTTTTGAAATATGAATTTATAAATCAAATAAATAATCCTCCTATTTTGTATGCATTAGAAAAATCTAACTAAGGGTTTCTTGCATATATTTATTTATTTTGTTATCATTTAAATATGATTTATTTTATTTTATAAATAAGGGGGAGGTAGTATGCCAATTAGTAAAGATAAATCATTGACTGTAGTAAAAGAATGGTGCAAAGGTTGTGGCATATGTGTTGCTTTCTGTCCTAAAAGTGTATTAATCTTAAAGGACGGTAAGGTTGAAATTAATGATTTTGATTCTTGCATACAATGTGGCCAATGCGAATTAAGATGTCCAGATTTTGCTATATATTTAGGAGGTAAATAAGTATGACTGTTAAATTAATGCAAGGTAATGAAGCATGTGTAGAAGGTGCATTAAAGGCTGGTATGAGATTTTACGCTGGTTATCCAATTACTCCCTCTACTGAAATAGCAGAAATATCAGCTCTTGAACTACCTAAAATCGGTGGCAAATTTATTCAAATGGAAGATGAAATTGCAGGAATTTCAGCCGCTATAGGAGCAGCTTTGACTGGTGTTAAATCAATGACAGCGACATCTGGTCCTGGATTTAGCTTGAAGCAAGAAGGAATAGGATATGCTGTTATGGCAGAAATACCATGTGTAATTGTCAATGTTCAAAGAGGTGGTCCAAGTACGGGTTTACCAACTGCACCAGCTCAAGGCGATATAATGCAAGCAAGATGGGGAACACATGGGGATCACTCAATTATTGCTTTATACCCTTCATCTGTTAAGGAAATTTATCATGAGACCATTAGAGCTTTTAATCTTGCAGAGAAGTATAGAACTCCTGTTATCTTATTATTAGATGAAGTAATAGGCCATATGAGGGAAAAATTTGAAATAGATGAAGATGAAGAAATAGAAATAATCGATAGAGTAAGACCTACATGCAATCCAAGTGAATATAAGGCCTATAAAGTTTTAGATAATGAAATTGTTCCACAAATGGCTGACTTTGGAAAAGGCTATAGATATCATGTTACAGGACTTGTTCATGGTGAAACAGGATTTCCATCAGGAAATGAAAAGGTGGCAGAGGCTTTAATTAGAAGGTTAATTAATAAAATTGAAGATAATGTTGATGACATAGTAGAATTTGAAAATTATATGTTGGATGGTGCTGATACTGCTATTGTATCATTTGGAGCTTCAGCTAGATCATCTAAAGCTGCTGTAGATATATTAAGAGATGAAGGTTATAAGGTGGGTTTATTTAGACCTATTACCATTTGGCCATCACCAGAAAAACAGCTTATAGAGTTGTCTAAACAAGTAGGTAGGATAATAGTAGTAGAGATGAATGCAGGACAGTTTTTTCTAGAAGTAGACCGTATTGCTGGTAAATATACAAAAGTAGAAAAGTATGGAAGAGTCAATGGTGAATTGATCACAGTTGAAGAAATAGTTACTTTTGTTAAGGAGGGTCAAAATGCCTAGTCAATTAGTTGATAAATACTTTAGAGTGGAAAATCTACCTCATATATGGTGTCCAGGTTGCGGTAATGGTATTGTTACAAGAGCCATAGTAAAAGCAATAGATAATTTAAAATTGAACAAGGATGAAGTATGTATAGTATCAGGTATAGGATGCTCTTCTAGAGCACCAGGCTATCTAGATTTTAATACACTACACACAACTCATGGAAGAGCTCTTGCTTTTGCAACAGGTATCAAGTTAGCAAAACCAGAATTAACTGTTATAGTAATAACAGGCGACGGTGATGCATCTGCAATTGGTGGAAATCATTTGATACATGCTGCAAGAAGAAATATTGACATCACAACAATAGTATTTAACAATAATACTTATGGAATGACTGGAGGACAATATTCACCTACTACCCCTATTGGTGAGAAGGGCACTACTGCTCCATATGGAAATATAGATACAGGTTTTGACCTTTGCGATTTAGCCAAAGGAGCTGGTGCAACTTTTATAGCCAGGGGAACTATTCATGGTGCAAATTTACTACAAAAACAAATTGAAAATGGAATAAAGAACAAAGGCTTTTCTTTTATCGAAGCTTTAACTACTTGTCCTACTTATTATGGCAGAAAGAATAAAAAAGGAAGTGTAGTCGATATGACTACTTACTTAAAAGACAATGCAATAAATGTTGCTGCATGGGATAAGCTGCCAGAGGAAAAAAGATTGGGTAAATTTGTTGTTGGAGAAATTTATAATAATCCAAGAGCTGAATATACAGAAGAATATAATAAAATAATTAAATCTTTATCAAAGGAGGGTTAATATGGACCGAATAGAATTAAGATTATCAGGTTCAGGAGGTCAAGGCCTTATTTTAGCAGGAATAATTTTAGCTGAAGCAGCCCTCTATGATGGTATGAATGTAGTCCAATCCCAATCCTATGGACCAGAGGCTAGAGGAGGTGCCAGTAAGGCTGAAGTTATAATTAGTAAATCTGAAATTAAATATCCTAAGGTAAATAAATGTGATATTTTACTTTCTTTAACACAGGTAGCTTGTAATAAATATATTGATTCGTTAAAGATGGGTGGAACGTTAATTATAGATGATTCTGTAGAAACACCAGACAGAGATGATATCAATATTTATAAATTACCTATATTAGAAACTGCGGCTGATAAACTTAAAAAACCTATGGTAGCAAATATAGTGGCATTGGGTACAATATTTAAAATAACTGAAATTGTAAATAAAGATTCTTTAGAAAGGGCTGTTTTAGATAGAGTACCTAAAGGAACTGAAAATTTAAACAAAATGGCATTAGAAGAAGGATTTTTATTGGTAAATTAGAAAGGAAATATGAATGAGTAATAATAAAAGTCCAAATCTTATAAAAATTATCCAAAGCAATTTTCATAAACTTAGCAAAGGACAAAAAATTATAGCAGATTATATCATTAATAATTATGATAAGGCAGCTTTTATGACCGCTGCAAATCTTGGAGAAGTTTTAAATATAAGTGAATCTACTATTGTTAGATTTGCAAACTCTTTAGGATATTCAGGCTATAGAGAATTGCAAAAAGAACTTCAAGAATTAATAAAACATAAATTAACTACAGTACAAAGAATTACATTAAACGATTATTCTAATAAAGAAAATGCTTTAAGTAAGGTAATGGAGAAGGATATCGATAATGTAAAAAAGACAATACAAGAGATTGATATAAAAAGTTTTAACAAAGCAATTGATTTAATACTTAAAAGTAGACATATATATATAATTGGTTTAAGAAGTTCAGCATTTTTATCAGGGTACCTGTCATTTTATTTAAATTTTATTTTTGATAATGTAAAACTTATAACTGAAGGCCCAAATGATGTATTTGAGCAATTAATTATGGCTGGAAAAGATGATGTAGTTATAGGTATTACGTATCCACGATACTCAAGACGAACTTTAGAAGCAATAGATCTAGTTAAGAGCAAGGGATGCTCGATTATTAGTATAACAGATAGCCTCCTTTCTCCAGCTGCACATCGTGCTGACGTATCATTGATTGCTAGAAGTGATATGATTTCCTTTGTAGATTCACTTGTGGCGCCTATGAGTTTAATAAATGCTTTGATAGTTTCACTAGGTGCTAGAAAACAAGATGACATAACAAATTACTTTGAAGACTTAGAATTGATTTGGAAGAAATATAATGTATATGATGAAAATAATATATAGCAAAAATAATGTAATACTGAGGGTAAAAATTGCCCTCTTTTTTTATGTATATAGTATAAGAAATAAAACTACATCATAATAGATATTATCATAAATGATATAATATTTACAAAATTCTTTAATAAATCACTTTTTAAAAATTCTATACGAAAAGTTTATTATATTGTATAATGAAAAAAGCTTCTAATAAAATGGGAACAATATTATTAAATAATTTCTATTACATATGGCGAGGCGAAAAGCCTCCCAGTTCTGTAAATGACTGGTTCAATAAAATCTTGTTATAAGAGAGAGGTATAATAATGAGCGAATTAATTGGTGTTATAGGTGGAGGAGCTGCTGGAATTATGGCAGCTGGTATTGCAGGATCACTTGGAAAGAATGTTTTACTTATTGAAAAAAATGAAAGATTAGGAAAAAAATTGTTTATAACAGGAAAAGGAAGATGCAATATTACAAATGCTTCCTCTTTAGATTTATTTTTTGATAATATTATTACAAATAAAAACTTTCTATATTCAAGTTTATATTCTTTTACCAATGAAGATATAATAAAATTATTAGGTGATAATGGATTAAGGGTAAAAGTTGAAAGAGGAAATAGAGTCTTCCCTGAAAGTGACAAATCAAGCGATGTTATTAAGGCGTTTATTAAATTTTTAGAGAAAAACAATGTTGATTATAGACTAAATTCTAATGTAACGGATGTGTATTATGATAAGGATAAATTTGTCGTTAAAATTGATAGCGAAACACTTACATTCGATAAACTAATTATAACTACAGGTGGCAAATCTTATCCTTCTACAGGCTCTACTGGAGATGGATATAAATTTGCTAAGAAATTTGGTCATACAATCATAGATTTAAAACCATCTCTTGTACCATTAGAGATAAATGCTCCCTGGATAAAAGATTTACAAGGTTTATCTTTAAAAAATGTTAGTTTAAAAGCCTATAATGGTAAAAAACAAATACATGAAGAGTTTGGAGATTTGATATTTACGCACTATGGCATATCTGGACCTATTGTTTTGTCAACAAGTAATCATCTGCACAAGAATTATAAGGATTTAACTCTTGCTATTGACTTTAAACCTGCCTTAGATTTTGAAAAGCTTGACAATAGAATTCTTAGGGATTTTGATATATATGCAAATAAACAACTAAAAAATGCATTAAATGATCTATTACCACAGAAATTAATACCTTGGATTATTAACTATTCTAATATAAATCCAGATAAGAAGATAAATCAAATAACTAAAGATGAAAGAGCTAATTTAGTAGATGTAATAAAGAACTTTAGAATGGATTTTAAAGGTTTTCGTCCTATAGAAGAAGCAATAATAACTTCTGGTGGCGTTTCTGTTAAAGAGGTAAATTCGTCAACTATGGAATCTAAATTAATGCACAATCTATACTTTGCAGGTGAAATATTGGATGTGGATGCTTTAACTGGAGGATACAATTTACAAATTGCATATTCTACTGGTTATTTGGCTGGTATGAACGTTTAAAAACGTTTTATTTACTTGTTAAGTTGTTGATTTTAATATATAATTGTTAAAGGATCAAGTTATTTGTATATTGTTTTCTGCAACTAAAGATTTAAATAAAGCATATCCTGCGAAAGCAGCTAGGGAATTGGGTTATGTTAATATTGGGTTGATGTGTTTTAATGAGATGGTCGTTGAAGGGGGCCTAGATAAATGTATAAGATTAATGATTTTATATAATTCAGATATAAATCAGAATGATGTTAAACATATTTATCTTAAGGGTGCAAAAGTCCTAAGACCTGATTTAATCGTATGATATTCAACCGCCAATTGGTGGTTATTCTTTTTTAGGGGGAATCCTATGGATAAAAATATTTATTCAATAGCTATTGATGGACCTGCAGGAGCTGGTAAAAGTACAATAGCAAAGTTGGTAAGCAAAAAATTGAATATTGAATACATAGATACTGGTGCTATGTATAGAGCTTTAACATTAAAGGTTTTAAATAACAATTTAAATCCTAAGAACCCAAAGGACGTTATTGAAATATTGAAAAGCACTGAAATAGACTTTATCAACAATCACATCTACCTGGATGGTAAACTGGTTGATAAAGAAATAAGAGAAAATATCATTAACAAAAATGTATCTTATGTAGCTATAATTAAAGAAGTAAGAGAAGGCATGGTAAAATTACAACAAAAAATGGCTAAAACTAAATCAGTAGTAATGGATGGTAGAGATATAACGACAGTGGTTCTCCCTAATGCTAATTTTAAATTTTTTATTACTGCTTCAGTAGAAGAAAGAGGAAGACGAAGATATAAGGAATTAGTAGAAAAAGGGGAAACTGCAATCACCTTAGAGCAAATAATAAATGAAATAGAAAAACGTGACAATATTGATAGTACTCGGGAAATATCACCTTTAATCATATCTGATGATTCATTTGTTCTAGACACTACAAATATGACTATAGACGAATGTGTTGATAGTATTATCTCCATTGTTAAAGGAGGGATCTAAATGTTTTATAAGGTAGCAAGAAATATTTTAGGTTTTTTCTTAAAGTTATTTTATCGATTTAAGATTACTGGTTTAGAAAATATTCCTATGAATGATAGACTTGTAATATGTGCTAATCATAGAAGTAATTGGGATCCGGTTCTAATATCTATAGCTTTTCCAAGACAAGTCCATTGGATGGCTAAAAAGGAGTTATTTAAAAATAAATTTTTATCTTTCTTAATTTATAAGCTTGAATCATTTCCTGTAGATAGACAGGATACAGATATAGCAGCAATTAAAAATGCACTTAGGGTCTTAAAAAACGAAAAAGTATTAGGTATATTCCCAGAGGGGACAAGAGTAGATTCTGTGGATTTGAATAATGCTAAGGCAGGTACTGCACTGCTGGCTATAAAAGCTCAATCAAAGATATTGCCTATTTATATAGGAAGCACATATAAATTATTTGGTAAAGTAAATATCAATATAGGTAAACCTATAGATTTATCAGATAATTATAATAAAAAACTTAATAATGAAGAATATCTAAATATTAGTAAAAATATCTTAGAATCCATTTATGCACTAGAAAATTAAACCTTGATGTTACAATAAGGGAGGTAAAGCATGTGGAAATAATAATAGCTGAAAATGCTGGCTTCTGCTTTGGAGTTAAAAGAGCTGTTGAGAAAACTTTAAATGAATTAGAAGATAAAACAAAAGATACTTTTTCTTATGGTCCCCTAATACACAATGAGCAAGCGGTAAAGGAATTTGAAAGTAAAGGACTTCATACAATAGATAATATTGAAGGCATAAATAATGGAAAAATTATAATAAGGTCCCATGGTGTTCCTAAAAGCGTCAGTAAGGAAATTGTGGACATGAACTTAGAGCTAGTGGATTGTACTTGCCCATATGTTATATCAATCCAGAAAAAAGTTGAACAATTCTTTAATAAAGGTTATGATATAGTAATAATAGGGGATAAAAATCATCCTGAAGTAATAGGAATAAACAGTTATTGCGAATATAAAGCATATATTATTAATAATGAAGAAGAGGCTAAGAATCTACCTTTCTTGGACAAGGTTTGTCTAGTTTCACAAACAACAAATACATTAGAAAAATTTAATGAATTAACAGAAATTGTAAAAACTAGGGCAAATAATATAGAGGTATTTAATACCATATGTAATGCCACAAAGACTCGTCAAGAATCTGCTTTAAAAGTTGCCCAAATGGTAAATGCTATGATTATAATAGGTGGCAAACATAGCTCTAACACTCAAAAATTAGTAGAAATAAGTAGAAGGTATTGTAATAATGTCTATCATATTGAAACAATAAAAGATTTATCTTTACAAGAGATACAAAAATTTAATAAAATAGGAATAACAGCAGGTGCATCAACACCTGATTGGATAATTAAGGAGGCTATATTAACTATGGATAATCTAAATAAAGATGAAATGATGGAAGCAATTGAGAGTTCTTTCACTAGAATTCACAGAGGAGACATAATAAAAGGTACTATACTATATGTTACCGAAAACGAATTAATGGTTAATATTAATTATAAAAGTGATGGGATCGTAGCTAAAGATGAAGTATCTTATGACGACGATATTAACTTAAAGGAAGCATATAAAGTTGGCGATGAGCTAGATGTTTATGTAATGAAATTGGATGATGGAGAAGGTAATGTAGTTCTATCTGCTAAAAGAGTAGATGATTTAAAAAATTGGGATGTAGTAGAAGAAGCTTTCAACAATAAGGAAATTATAGAATGTAAGGTTATAAACGCAGTTAAGGGCGGTTTAACAGTTTTAGTAAAAGGTATAAATGGTTTTATACCTGCATCTCATGTTTCTACTAGCTTTGTTTCAAAACTTGATGAATTTAAAGGCAAAAAATTAAAAGTTAAGGTAATTGATTTTGATAAAACTAAAAGAAGAGTTATATTATCAAGAAAAGAAGTAGAGAAAGAAGAATTAGAAGCTAAAAAAGCCGAGCTATGGAATACTTTAAAGGTTGATGATATTATAACTGGTGTTGTACAAAGATTAACCGATTTTGGTGCATTTGTTGACTTAGGTGGTGTTGATGGGTTAATTCATATTTCAGATTTATCATGGTTTAGAGTAAAACATCCGTCAGATATTTTAAAGGTAGGTAAAAAAGTTGAAGTTAAAATTTTAGCTTTAGACAAAGAAAAGAATAGAATTTCCCTAGGTTTAAAACAAACTATAGAAGAGCCATGGGAAGTATTTAAGAAAAATGTGAGCCAAGGGGACATAGTAGAGGGCAAGGTTGTAAATCTATTGGATTTTGGAGCTTTCGTTAGACTTAACGAAGGTGTAGATGGATTATTACATGTGTCACAAATATCAAAGGAACACGTAAATAAACCTTCTGATGTACTTAAGATTGGAGATACTGTAACTGTAAAAGTTATAGAAATCAATGATGAGGAAAGAAGAATAAGCTTAAGTGCTAAAGATGTAAACCCTACTGAAGATGTTGTAGTGGAAAAGAACGAAGAAATAAAAAATGAGGAGTTGGACACTACAGTAGAGGATATTATCAATAATAATAAGTAATGTTTAAGGGTTATAATGAATAGCATTATAACCCTACCTTTATAACGAATAGGAAAGTCCTACAATTCGGATAATTTAATTTACGGGACTTTCCGTATATGAGTTTCAAGAAAAGCTACCTTAACGCATCGTTAGATGCTTTTCTTATGTATACTAAAAAAGGAGGGGTTTTATTGGAAACAAAAATCTTATTAGAATTACTATCTAATAACAATGGAGTCTCGGGTTTTGAACACACCTTACAAGATTCAATAAAAAATGCCTTTAAAGAGTATTCTGATGAAATTAAATCAGATGCTTTAGGTAATGTTATTATCTTAAAGAAGGGTCAAAAAAGTAACGTAAAGATAATGTTAGCAGGACATATGGATGAGATTGGATTAATGGTAAAAGATATTGAAGATAATGGTTTTTTAAGATTTACTAATATTGGTGGAATTGATCCAAGAACTATTTTAGGTCAAGAGGTGATAGTTCATGGTTCCAAAGATTTATTTGGCGTTATAGGTTCAAAACCACCTCATCTTCAAGAAAGTTCTGAACAGGATAAAGCAATAAGGATTGAAGATATGACAATTGATATTGGGTTATCTAAGGATGAAGTTAAAAAGTATGTAAGTATTGGAGATACTATTACTATTAAACGTAAACTTATGGAATTGAAAAATAATCGAGTATCAGGCAAAGCATTAGATGATAGGGCTGGTATTGCAGTCTTATATGAATGTATAAAGGAATTATCTAATATAAATCATGAAGCAGATATATATTTCGTAACAACTGTACAAGAAGAGGTTAGCATGGCAGGAGCTTTAACCTCTTGTTATAGCATAAACCCTGATATTGGAATAGCTGTAGATGTTGGATTTGGTACAACACCTGAATTGAATAAATCTAATTCAATAGAATTAGGTAAAGGACCTGGAATTACTCTTGGTGGAAATATTCACCCCAATTTAAGAAAGAAATTAGTTGAAATAGCTAATGAATATAATATACCTTATCAAATGGAGATTACCCCTGGACCAACTGGTACTGATGCTAGGGCAATGCAAATCACAAGAGAAGGTATACCTTCATTGGTAGTATCAATACCCCTTCGTTATATGCATACTTCAGTTGAAGTGTTAGATATGCAAGATATTAAAAATACAGGTAAACTTCTTGCTTTCTTTATATCGTCTATATCAAGTGATAATTTGGAGGGATTGTTATGCTATTAAAATTACTAACAGAAGCTTCGGGTGTATCAGGAAATGAAAAAGAAGTAAGAGATTTGATAAAAGATGAAATTAAAGACTATGTTGATAGTATTAAAATTGATAGGTTAGGAAATATCATTGCATATAAAAAAGGTCTAGATAGTACTAAAAAATTAATGGTTACAGCTCATATGGATGAAGTAGGTCTTTTAATAAAAGAAATCGATTCATCTGGACTATTAAAATTTATGCCTGTTGGCGGAATTGATAAACGTATCTTAGTATCTAAATCAGTTTACGTGGGGAAGGATAAAATTTATGGTGTAATTGGTGCAAAACCTATACACCTTCAAAAAAGAGAAGAATGGATAAACGCTTTAAGCATAGATGATTTATACATAGATATAGGGGCTACGTCTAAAGAAGATGCAGAAAAATACGTAAGCATTGGAGACTATGTTACATTTCAAAGTGATTATGTAGGGTTTGGAGAAAATTTAGTTAAAGCTAAAGCTCTTGATAATAGAGTAGGATGCAGTTTACTAATTGATTTAGTAAAGGAAATAAAAAATATAAGCTTTTATGCAGTGTTTACTGTTATGGAGGAAGTGGGTTTAGTTGGATCCGGGCCAGCAGCTTATGAAGTTGACCCAGATATTGCTATTGTCTTAGAGGGTACAATATGTTATGAAATGACTAAAATTGACACTCATTTAATACCTACGCAAATAGGAAAGGGTCCTGCAATATCTTTAGCTGATAGAACAACTGTCTATAATCCCCAATTTAGAAAAAGAATTGTGGAAATTGCAGAAAATTATCAAATTCCCTATCAGTATAGAAAAACTGCAATGGGCGGAAATGATTCTGGGAAAATCCATACAAATAAAACTGGTTGTCTTACTACCTGCATCTCAGTTCCATGTAGATATATACACAGTCCAAATTCAGTTATGAGTATGGATGACTACAATAACACTTATAAATTATTAAAAACAATATTAACCGAATATGGTAGGGGGGTATTATAATGAATTTTAATAGTAAATTGTTAAAAGATTTAGTTCAAGTGTATGGGCCTGCTAGCAATGAGAAACTTGTTAGAGATTTTATAATTAAGGAAATAGAAAAATATGTTGACGACATTAAGGTAGATGCACTAGGAAATCTGATAGCTCATAAAAAAGGTGATGGTAAAAAAGTAATGATATCCTCCCATATGGATCAAATAGGTCTTATGGTAATAGATATAGATAAAGATGGTTTTTTAAGGTTTACTAATATCGGTGGAATATCCCCTTATGTTACTTTAAGCCAAAAGGTTATATTTGAAAATGGTACAGTAGGAGCTATCTATAGTGAACCTGTAGATGATATTTCAAAATTAAAACTAGAAAATATGTATATTGATATTGGTGCATTTAGTAAAGAAGAGGCTGAGAAAAAAGTAAATATAGGAGATATTTGTATTTACCATAATGGGTTTGATGAAAATGAAAATGTAGTATTCACTCCCTACTTAGATGATAGAGTTGGATGTTTTATCGCCATAGAAGCCATAAAAGATATAAAATCACCTAAAAATGATTTATATTTCGTATTCTCTGTTCAAGAGGAAGTTGGATTAAGAGGAGCTAAAACAGCAGCATATAATATAAGTCCTGACATTGGCATAGCATTAGATGTAACGGCCCATGGAGATACTCCTAAAGCCAAAACATTTGCCATTGGATTAAACAAAGGTGCAGCAGTTAAGGTTAAAGATAATTCGATTATCTGTCATCCATGCATTAGAGAACAATTGGTCAAAGTTGCTAAAGGAAACAATATTCCTTATCAAATGGAGGTCCTAGAATTTGGAGGTACAGATTCCGGAGCAATCCATTTAAATAAAGAAGGTGTTCCTTCAGGAGTAATATCTATACCAACTAGATATGTACATTCCACATTAGAGATGGCATCAAAGAAGGATATTATAAACTGTAAAGATTTATTGGTAGGATTTTTAAATTCAAATTTAGAGTTTTAGATGAGGAGAGCTAATTATGCTCTCCTTATATCTTTTCTGAATCATGCTCATTCATCTGACAACCATAGGTTTGAATCATTAGAAGCATTATTTTACCATCATCGATAAAAGCCTCTTAAAACATACAATTTTCAACACGTATTTAAATTATTTAAGGAAATTTGTATGAAAATAATGACCACAAAAAAGAGGATATTTGGACAAGTTTATAGAAATTATTTCATAACTAAAGTGGCCATGGAAAGCAAGGGGGACTTATATTATGATGGATTATTCAGTAGAGTACACAATTTCAGAGGTATCTGAATTAACGGGTTATGCACCACATGTATTAAGATATTATGAGAGGGAATTTGATATAGATGTTCCAAGAACAGATTCTAATCATAGATATTATACCTATAAAGAAATAGAGTTAATTCAATATATAAAGATGTTACAGGAAAAAGGGTTTAGTAATAAACAAATTAAACTCATAATCTCATCTCCTGAGTTAGTAATATCTAATCAAAATAGCACTTCCTTAAGTGTTTTAGATAATAATATTTCTGAAATTGATAGTACATCAATAGCATTGGAAATTAGCAAATCTCTTGAAGAATCATTTTTTACTAAGCTAAACGAAATAATCAGTAGAAGCAACCAAGATAGTATTGTGCTCATAGAAGAATTAAAGGATGAAATTATAGCATTAAAACAAGAAATTAACTCCAAGGAAAGAGATGTTCTTATATGTGAAAATGCAAAATTAAAAATGAGATTGAAAGAAAAAACCTATGAGACAATGGAGCTACGGGACAAAATTAAAAAATATGAGGAAAATCAAATAGGATTTTTCAAAAGGCTTTTTGGTGTAAGCAATGTAAAATAATTCGATAAAGAGTGGATAACCACTCTTTTTTTATGCTATAATGAAGGTTAGGGCTTGCAATCAATTATTTTAAAAATGAATAGTAATTAGAGGGAGTGTTTATTTCACGATGAAAAAATATATGATTCAAACCTATGGTTGTCAGATGAATGAACATGATTCGGAAAAGATATCATGGATTCTAGAGGGCATGGGATATCAATTAACAGATAATAGGGATGAATGTGATTTAATAATATTTAATACATGTGCAGTAAGAAAAAGTGCCGAAGAAAGGGTATATGGACAATTAGGAGAGCTTAAGGATTTAAAGAGACGAAACCCTAACTTGATACTTTCTGTATGTGGATGTATGATGCAAAGAGAAGAGGTACGAAGTGTTATTTTAAAGAAATATAGACATGTAGATATAATTTTTGGTACAAATAACATTCATAAATTACCGCAATTAATTAGTAGACATTTAGAATCAGGCAAAACAATTGTTGATATTCTAGAAGAAAATAGGGAAATTGAAGAAGATGTGGATGCAAATAGAAAATATTCCTATAAAGCATTTGTTAATATCATGTATGGTTGTAATAATTTCTGTACTTACTGTATAGTTCCATATACTAGAGGTAGAGAAAGAAGTAGAGAGCCTGAAAATATCATAAAAGAAATAGAGGAATTAGCCAAAAATGGATGTAAAGAAGTAACTCTATTAGGTCAAAATGTAAATTCTTATGGAAAAACCTTAAACAAGGACTATAGATTTTCTGATTTATTAAGAGATGTAAATAAAATAGAGGGTATTGAAAGAATAAGATTTATGACATCTCATCCAAAGGATTTGTCTGATGATCTAATAGATGCATATGCTACATTAGATAAATTATGTAAGCATTTACATCTACCTATCCAATCAGGTAGCGATAGAATTTTGAAATTAATGAACAGAAAATATTCTACTGAAGATTATTTAAAAATCATTAATAAGATTAGAAATGTGGTTCCAGACATTGCCATTACAACTGATATTATTGTAGGTTTCCCTGGTGAAACAGAGGCCGATTTTAATGAAACCTTAGAATTTGTTAAAAAGGTTAAATATGATGCAGCATATACATTCTTATATTCTATTAGAGAAGGTACAAAGGCTGCTGAAATGAAAGATCAAGTACCAGATAATATAAAACATGAAAGATTCCAAAAACTACTAGATACTCTATATCCTATAGGCCTAGAACAAAATGAAAAATTACTAGGAAAAGTAGTAAAGGTTTTAGTAGAAGAAGTAAGTAAAAATAATGAAGAAATGTTAAATGGAAGAACAGATAGCGGTAAATTGGTACACTTTAAAGGGAATGAAGATATTATTGGTACCTTAGTAGATGTAAAAATAGATAATGTAAAGACTTTTACTTTGGAAGGTACCCTTTGTTAACATTGGAGGTTAAAATGGAAAACTTAACACCTATGATGCAACAATATATGAAAATAAAGGCTCAATATAAGGATGCTATTGTTTTCTTTAGATTAGGGGATTTTTTTGAAATGTTTTTTGATGATGCTATTATAGCCTCTAAAGAACTTGAAATTGCTTTGACACAGCGTGATTGTGGTTTAGAGGAAAGGGCGCCAATGTGTGGTATACCTCATCATGTCTCAGAATCCTATATATCTAAGCTTGTAGATAAAGGATATAAGGTTGCAATTTGTGATCAGCTTGAAGATCCAGCTCTAGCTAAAGGGATTGTTAAAAGAGATGTAGTGAAGGTTGTTACACCTGGAACTATTATAGATTCAATTGCAATAGATGATAAAACGAACAACTTTCTTGTATCAATTTATTTAGATAAATTTGGAGTGGGCATTTCTTATGTAGATAACTCTACAGGTGAGATGTACACTACAGAATTTTTAGGTGTAGAAGATAATTGTTTTAGATTTATTATAGATGAATTAGGTAAAACACAACCCTCTGAAATATTATGTAATGATGAATTAATTAAGAATAGCAAATATATAAAGATTATAAAAAACAGAATTAATCCTTTTATAAATACCTATGATGCCAATAATTTGATAGAAGATGAAATAAAATCAATTGTTAAAAAACAATTTAAGGTTCAAAACTTGGACAAACTAGGTATAAATAATAAGATTTATTCTTTAATCGCTACCTCAAAGTTAATTGATTATCTTTACACTACACAAAAGAACACCCTAGACCATATTAACAGTATATTTTTTTATGAGCCTGAAAATTATATGATTATGGATATTAATACTAGAGCTAATTTAGAGATATTAGAAACCATAAAATCTCGGGATAAAAAAGGTGCTTTAATCGGTATCCTAGACAAAACAAAGACTGCAATGGGCGGACGTTTGTTAAAGAAATGGCTTGAACAGCCTTTATTAGATAAAAAAGCAATTAATTATCGACTAAATATAGTTGATTATTTTTACAATAATTTAATGCTTTTAGATGATATTAGACGCATTTTAAATAATGTCTATGATATAGAAAGATTAATAAGTAAGATTTCAAATGGAAACTGTAATGGAAGAGACTTAATATCATTAAAAACTTCAATCGTTAATTTACCTAGTATAAAGAAATTATTAATAAATACAGATAACAATGATTTGAAAAAAATTGGATATGAAATTGATGATTTGGAAGATATATACCTTTTAATAGATAAATCAATTGATGAAAATCCACCTATTACTGTTAAAGAAGGTGGACTTATAAAAAGTGGCTTTAACCCCAAATTAGATGAATTCAGAGAAAGTAGCCTGAAAGGTAAGGAATGGCTTAGTAATTTGGAATTAGAAGAGAAGAATAAAACTGGTATCAAGAACTTAAAAATAGGATATAACCGAATAGCAGGTTACTATTTGGAGGTTACTAAATCAAATTTATCTTTAGTACCAGATTATTATATACGAAAACAAACATTAGCCAATTCTGAAAGATACTATACTGAAGAATTAAAAAATATGGAATCTAAAATTTTAGGGGCAGAAGAGAAATCCCTTAATCTGGAATATGAAATATTCCAAGATATCAGAAATAGTGTAAAAAAGGAAATTGTTAGAATTCAAGATGTTAGCAAGCAAATTGCAATGATAGATGTTTTATCTAATTTTGCTCTTATTTCTAAAAATAATAATTTTATAAAACCAGAGCTTAATACAAAGGGTATAATTCAAATAGAAGAAGGTAGGCATCCAGTTGTAGAAAATACTATTGATAATAATTTATTTGTACCAAATGATACCTACCTGGATACATCAAATAATATGATACAGATAATAACAGGTCCCAATATGGCAGGTAAATCAACTTATATGAGGCAAGTTGCAATTATTACGTTATTATCACAAATCGGCTCCTTTGTACCTGCTAAATATGCTAATATAGGTATTGTTGATAGAATTTTTACCCGAATTGGTGCCTCAGATAATCTGTCACAAGGTGAAAGTACATTTATGGTAGAAATGAATGAAGTTTCTAATATAATTAAGTCTGCTACTAAAAATAGTCTTATTATCTTGGATGAAGTTGGTAGGGGTACAAGCACTTATGATGGTCTTAGTATTGCTTGGGCAGTGGTAGAATATATTCACGAAAAGGTAAAGGCTAAAACATTATTTGCTACACATTATCATGAATTAACACAGCTTCAGGAAAAACTAGATGGCATTATCAATCTCACCATAACTGCAGAAGAACGAGGAGATGATATAGTCTTTCTAAGAAAAATTGTTAAGGGTAGTACAAATAAAAGCTATGGTATTCAAGTTGCAAGGCTTGCAGGTATTCATCAGGATATAATCAATCGGGCCAATGAAATATTATCATTAATTGAAGGATCTCACGAAATAAACTTAAACAGTGCCCCAAAAACTAATAATAAACAGCTTGATCTATTGGATTATAAGAAAGACTATTTTATAGATAGAATTAAAAATATAGATATCGATAGTACTACACCAAAAGAAGCTTTAAATATTTTATATAATTTAATAGAGGATGCAAATTCCCTTAAGGAGAGAGCTTGAATTGGGTAAAATCAAAATTTTAGATAATCTAACAATACAAAAAATAGCTGCTGGGGAGGTCATAGAGAGACCTTCTTCAATAGTAAAGGAATTGATTGAGAACTCCATAGATGCTAATGCCAAGTCTATAGTGATAGAAATAAAGAACGGTGGCAAAACTTTTATAAGAGTGACTGACGACGGTGATGGAATAGATGAGGAGGACTTACCCCTAGCCTTTAAAAGACATTCAACATCTAAATTAAACAAAATAGATGATCTATATAGTATTATGACTCTTGGTTTTCGTGGTGAAGCTTTAGCTAGTATATCTTCTGTTGCTAGGCTAGACGTTTTAACAAAGACATCAAAAGCAACTGCAGGTATTCATGCTCAATTAGAAGAAGGAGAGATACTTTCCATTAATAAAGTAGGTTCCCCAAAAGGCACTACTATGATTGTTAAAGATCTTTTTTACAACTTACCTGTCAGGAAGAAGTTCTTAAAAAGTGATACTACAGAAGGTAATAGTGTAAGTGATATTGTCAATAAATTGGCTCTAGGTAATTTAAATATATCTTTTAAATTTATAAAGGATGATAAGGTAATAATAAATACAACTGGAAATGTGGATTTAAAAGAAAATATTTATACAATATTAGGAAAAGATATAGTAAAAGGGTTAATTCCAATAGAATATAATGATGAAAACATCCAATTGAAAGGGTTTATATCAAACAATAATTTATATAGAAGCAATCGTAGTCATCAATATCTTTATATTAATGGAAGGTATATAAACAATTATGGTATCGCAGCTACTATTGAGGGTCAATATAAATCAACTATACCTTTAAATAGATACCCTGTATTTATATTATATATTAAACTAAATCCAGAAGACTTAGATGTAAATATTCATCCAACTAAGCAAGAGGTAAAATTCGTAAATAATTACGATATCAATGGAATTATTGGTAGCATAATTAAGAAACGATTACTTAATATGTTAAGTGTTCCTAAGTTTGAAATTCCGCAAAAGGAAGAAAAGAAAAAGGAAGAATTACAAGTACTTTTTAGTACGGAACCAGATTCTCATAAGGATATAATAGTAAAAGATTTCACAATAGGTGATGATAATGTTGAGTATATGGATGATTCAATACAAATACCAGAAGAAATTGATGAGGAATTTAATATAGACAATTTTATTGACCTGTATGAAGAAGATGAAACTAAAGAAGTGGATTTTGTACAGAGTGCTATAGATGATTTGAAAATTGAATCCAATAATATGGATAGCATGTTAAGTGATGTTACACCTATCGGAGTTGTGTTCAATACCTATATCATTGTGGAGAATAGGGAAAAAAATAAAATTATATTTATTGATCAACACGCTGCTCATGAAAGAGTAATGTATGAAAAATATTTGAAAGAATATAAAAATGAAAAAATATATATTCAACAACTCTTGGCTCCGGAAATTATCCAATTGACTAATAGTGAAATTAATAATCTTCTTGAAAACATGGACACTTTTTTTTCATTAGGATTTGAAATAGAAGAGTTTGGTCCCAATACAATTGCTATTCGAGGAGTACCATTATTATTTGGCAAGCCTAATATAAAAACTTTATTTATGGATTTATTAGACAATTTGGGAAAGGATATCCATGATAATTATGAATTAAATTTAGAAAAAATTATGAAGATAGCCTGCTCTAGTGCTATAAAAGGCGGTGATAGGATTACAAGTTTGGAAATAAAATCTCTTATTGAGGATTTAATAAAATGTGATAATCCATACACTTGTCCCCATGGAAGACCAACTACAATTGAAATGACGAAGAAGGATTTAGAAAAACAATTTTTAAGGATTATTTAGGTGATTTAATGAATGATAAATTATTTATATTGATGGGACCTACTGCTGTAGGTAAAACCTCAATCTCTATAGATTTAGCTAAGAGGTTAAATGGTGAAATTATCTCTGCAGACTCTATGCAAATATATAAGTATATGAATATCGGTACTGCTAAAGTGATGCCTGATGAAATGGAGGGGATACCGCATTATTTAATCGATATAATATATCCAGATGAAAACTTTACTGTATCTGATTATAAAAGGATGGCTACTAAATATATAAAAAAAGTTAATCAAAAAAACAAACTACCTATTGTAGTAGGAGGAACTGGACTTTATATTAATTCATTAGTATATAAATTAAATTTTGCAAGTGTTCCACCTAATGATGAAGTTAGGCAAAAATTAGAAACATATGATAATGAATATCTACACTCAAAACTGATAGAAGTCGATAGAATAACTGGTGAGAGAATAAGTGTTAATGATAGAAAAAGGATTATTAGGGCTCTTGAAATCTGGGAAGTTTCTGGAAAAACTCCATCTGAATATAATAAGAATTTTAGAGAAGAAACTGATGAATATAACCTTACAATGGTATGTTTAAATATGGATAGAGAAAAACTTTATAAAAGGATTAATGATAGAGTTGATTTAATGATTGAATTAGGTTTAGTTGATGAAGTAAAGAATATTTTGAATATGGGTTATAATAAAGACTTAGTATCCATGCAGGGTATTGGATATAAGGAAATTATAATGTATTTAGAAAATAAAATAAGCTTAGATGATGCTATAAATATAATTAAGCAGGGAAGTCGTAATTATGCAAAAAGACAATTGACATGGTTTAAAAGAGATAATAGAATAAAATGGATAGATATAGATAATTTTGAAAGTATAGACCAAATAAGTGAAAATATAGAGGACTATATTTGCCAAAACCTTTAAAAGAGCTTTTAAATGAAAATAGGAGGGGTTTAAATGAACAAGGTTGTTAATTTGCAGGATGTGTTTTTAAATAAGGCAAGAAGGGAAAATATAGGTATTACTATATTTCTTATTAATGGATACCAAATCAAGGGAACAGTAAAAGGTTTTGATAATTATACTATAGTATTAGATAGTGAGGATAAGCAACAATTGATTTATAAGCATGCAATTTCTACAATAATACCTAATAAACAAGTTAACTTAGAAGTTTAATTTAAAAGTCTCTGCATTCAGGGACTTTTACTAATGAAAGAAAAGGTGAATAATTTTGAATGAGTATACAATAAATATATTATGTAAACAATTTTCTATAGAAAGGGAAATTGTTGATTACGTAAATGAGAAGGAAAAATTAATTTTAGATAAATTTAAAGATATAGATAAAATAAAAGAATATAATCAATATAAGGTAATAAATGCAATGCAGAATAATCGACTTAGTTCTGCGGACTTTTATTGGACAACTGGTTATGGATATGGAGATATAGGTAGGGAAAAGGTAGAAAGTATTTATGCTTCTGTATTTAATACTGAAGATGCCCTTGTAAGACCAAGTATAGCATCTGGAACGCATGCATTATCATTAACTTTATCAGGATTATTAAGACCTGGAGATGAATTACTTGCTGCTACAGGTGCACCTTATGATACACTACAGAAGGTCATAGGTATTAATGGTGACAATATTCCAGGAACGCTTATGGACTATGGTATCACTTATAAGGAAGTACCATTAATTAATAATAAAATTGATATAGACGAAGTTATCAAAAATATTAATGAAAAAACTAAAATTATTGAAATACAAAGATCTACTGGATATAGTGATAGAAGAGCTTTTACTGTATCAGAAATTGAAGAAGCAATAAAGAAAATTAAAAGCTTTAATAAAGACATTATAATAATGGTAGATAATTGTTATGGCGAATTTTTGGAAATCCAGGAACCAACTGATGTTGGCGCTGATATAATGGCAGGATCCTTAATTAAGAACCCTGGTGGTGGACTTGCATTATCTGGTGGGTACATAGTAGGTAAAAAAGAATTAGTAGAACAAATTGCTAATCGATTAACTGCACCAGGTCTTGGAAAGGATACTGGAATTACATTTGGAACCACTAGAACCACATTACAAGGACTTTTCTTAGCTCCACATATTGTATCAGAGGCTGTTAAGGGTGCACTATTAGTAGCAAAGGCTTATAGTGATTTAGGTTTTAATGTAGTTCCATCAGTAGATGATAAGCGAAGTGATATAATTCAGGGTGTTGAATTACTGACTCCTGAAAGGGTCAGTGAATTTTGTAAGGGGATACAGGCTGCTTCTGTTGTAGATTCATTTGTTACACCAGAGGCATGGGATATGCCTGGATATGAAGATAAAGTAATAATGGCCGCTGGTGGATTTATAGATGGATCCTCAATTGAATTAAGTGCAGATGGACCTATGAGAGAACCTTATTATGCTTATTATCAGGGTGGATTAACATTTGAACATTGCAAGCTTGGAGTATTAAAGTCATTATCCAATTTGTACAAGAAAGAATTAATTCAGCTAACAGCTAATAACTAACAGCTAATATATTTTTTTATCATCAAAAAGTGAGGGTAATCCATGGTATAATATGGAAAACCCTCACTTCTTTAAATATCATAATTCCTGATTAATAATGCTTAATTTTTAATCCTTAATTATTAATTTCTTAAATCTTTCTATATAATCCTATAACTTTTCCTAATATACTTACATCTTTTGAATAAATTGGCTCCATAAATTGATTTTCTGGTTGTAGTCTTATAGTATCTTTTTCTTTATAAAATCTTTTCACAGTAGCTTCTTCGCCAAGTAACGCAACAATAATCTCACCGTTATATGCAGTGTGTTGTTCTTTAACCAATACTAAATCGCCGTCTAAGATACCAGCATCTATCATACTTTCTCCCTGAACCTTAAGCATAAATACATCATGTCCTTCAACTAATTCCAAAGGAACAGGGTAAGTGTCTTCAATATTTTCCACAGCCAAAATAGGAGCCCCTGCTGTAACTTTTCCTACTATAGGAATATCAACTGTTTTCTTATGAGCTAATAGAAAATCATCATCTTTATCTAATATTTCGATTGCCCTAGGCTTAGTTGGGTCCTTTCTTATATATCCTTTTGCTTCAAGTTTTTCTAAATGTCCATGAACAGTTGAAGTAGATCTTAGATTAACACCCTTACAAATTTCTCTAACTGCAGGTGGATATCCTTGTCTTTGAATTTCATTTTTTATATATAGCAAAATTTCAATCTGTTTTTGAGTTAAATCTTCGTACATTAAAATACCCCCTAAATTTAAAAAATACGTTCAATTATTAATTGCTTTTTTTGATTATAACACATCTATAAAAAAACATCAAACAAAAGTTCGAATTTTTGCATAAAAAGTATTGACATAGAACCCTTGTTTGTGTAGAATATAGTTAAATCGAACTATTGTTCAGAACTAACGTGCGAGGTGTAATAAAAAATGAAAAGATATGTTATTGTTAACCCAAGAAGATTCTTCACATTTTTAACATTTGTATTTTTATTTATATCAATTATATTATTTGTTTTTATCAATTCAACTAAGGCACATAGTAATATATATGAAACTAGATATAGAGAATATTATGTTCATGAAGGAGATAACCTTTGGGATATATCTTCAAGAAACATTCCTGAAGGATACGATATTAGAAAAATGGTCTATGAAATTAAAGAACTAAATAATATTAAAACAGGATATATTTATCCAGGAGATACAATCAAAATACCTATATATGACAATTATAAATGAAATAAGCTGAGGATTAAATCTTCAGCTTATTTTGGGTATTTTTTTATTTTACCACTCTTTTTATGTATATTATAGTCACAAAATAACTATTTTGTGACTATAGATTATTTTCTAATAGAATTGTTAAAGAATTTCGGTAACAAAATCATCTATATTTATAAAAATGATTTTTAAGGCCCTAAACCCATTTTAAAGAGCATTTTTTGATACATATATGAAATACCATTGCCTTGGATTAACAAGTCGATTGTAGGCCATTTTAGAAGGTCGTTTATTGCTAAACATATAAAAATCTTGATTATAAAATTAATTTCATATAGAATGATAACTTTATTATGATTATTTACTCTAAATAGAAAAAGGTATACATAATCTACTTATGTATACCTTTTTCTATTTATTTTTTTCAATCACATTCTTGATTCTTTTTAATCCTTCTTCGATATTTTCCATAGACATTGCATATGAAAATCTTACATAATTATCATCTCCAAACGCTACACCAGGAACAACAGCTACATTTGCTTTTTCCAATAATAAATTTGTAAAATCAACAGAATTCTTAATATCAATTCCTTGTATTGTTTTTCCTTTTAATTCTGAGAAATTTACCATAATATAAAAGGAACCTTCCGGTAGTCTACAGCTTAAACCGTCGATTTCATTTATTCCATTGAACATCCTAATCCTTCGCTTCTCGAAATTCCTTTTCATATATTCAACACTATCTTGATTTCCCCTAAGAGCTTCAACACTTGCATATTGTGCAATTGAATTTGGATTTGATGTTGTTTGACTCTGGATATTACTCATCACCTTTATAATATCTTCATGGGCTGCAGTATATCCAATTCTCCACCCAGTCATAGCATAAGATTTTGACATACCGTTTATTAATATAGTTAAGTTCCTTACCTCTTCATTAAATGCTGCTATACTTATATGTTTAATTCCATCATATATTAATTTCTCATAAATCTCATCAGAAATTATAAAAATATCATTCTTTACAGCCCAATCTGCAATCTTCTTAAGTTCTTCTTCTTTACACACAGCACCTGTCGGATTATTCGGAGAATTCAAAATAATTGCCTTTGTTTTAGATGTTTTTACATTATCCAGATCATTAATATCATATTTAAAATCATTTTCTTCTTTAGTATTAATGAAAACCGGAACGCCATCTGCCAACTTTACTAATTCTGGATAACTTACCCAATAAGGTACTCCTATTATTACTTCGTCACCAGGATTTAAAATTGCCAATAATGCATTGTATATTGAATGTTTTGCACCATTTGAAACTATAATATTGCTTGGATTGTAATCAAGATTATTATCATTCTTTAATTTATCACAAATTGCCTTCTTCAATTCTATAATTCCGGAAGAAGGCGTATATTTGGTTAATCCTTTATTAATAGCATCAATTGCTTCTTTTCTAATATTTTCTGGTGTAATAAAATCAGGTTCTCCCACTCCAAAACTTAGAACATCTATGCCTGAATCCCTCATCGCCTTTGCTTTAGCTGTAATTTCTAATGTAATAGATGGCTCAATCCCTAGCCCTTTTCTTGATAATTTTTCAATCATAATACTCCTCCAATCAGAATTTTTATGTTATTTTATAACGAATAAGAAAGTTCTACTTTTAATATCCTTTTATATAATTAACTGTTTTGACCTCAATGAGTTTCAAAAAAGGCCTCATTAATTTAATAATACTTTAGTTAGAAGCCTTGTTTATAAATATCCTTCAATACATTATTTATGATACTCAAAGAGTCATCGAATGAAGCTTTATTTTGTAATTTAATTATCTTATAATGATTTAATCCTAGATCTGTAATTTTATATCTTCTTATAGTTCTTTTATTTGGCTCTTCCCACCAACTTTCAACATATCCCTCTTCCTCTAATTGCCTAAGTAAAGGATAAATCATACCTGGGCTTGGACTCCATTTTCCATTTAGTCTTCTTTCTATTTCATCTTTGATTTTGTTCCCATAGTAACTTTTTTCAGTTAATAGATGTAAGATATATAATTTAACAAATGAAGTTGTACTTATCGTTGTTGGAAATTGTCTTTGCCTTTCGCCTTTATACATTATTGATTTTCCCCCTCATTACTGGAATTTCATTGATATCAATGTAAAACTTACCTAAAATTAATTCACCCCCTACTAAATCACCATGATAATCTGATCCACCTGTAATAATTAAATTCTTCTTTCTTGCTAATTCTATAAAATATTCAGTATCTTCAACGGAATGTTTGGAATAAATACATTCTAAACCCTGTATGCCCTTTGATATAGTATAATCCACTATAGACTTATTTTTCAATAGACCAGGGTGAGCAAGAGTTGCTATACCTTTTGTCCTTTTAATTAGATTAATAGTATCTTCTATACTAAGGTGAAACCTTTCAACATATCCAGGCATACCCCTATTAAGATACTTCTCAAACGCTTCTTCAATAGATGTTACAAATTTTTTATCTATTAATGCTCTCGCTATATGAGGTCTACCAATATAATTGTCTCCAGAATGTCTCTTTACATCATCAATAGTTATATCCATATTTAATTCATTTAATTTATTTATCATCTTAATCCCTCTATTAACTCTTTCTAATCTTAGCTTTTTGGTTATATTGATTAGTTCCTCATTTTTAAAGTCAATAAAGTGCCCAAGAATATGAACCTCTTCATCTTCATATACAGTGCCAAACTCAATACTTGGTATTACTTTAAAATTATCGTATCTCCTACTATATCTAATTCCCTCATCTATTCCTTCTATTGTATCATGATCAGTTATGGCAATCCCCTGTAAGCCTTGCTTAACAGCCAAATCAATTAGTTTAGCTGGGCTCAATAGTCCATCCGAATAAGATGTATGAGCATGTAAATCATATTTCATTAATAAAACCTCCTCAAGAAAATACCTATATGTAAAATATTCTATATAAGATTTCATAAAGTACAAACCTATTCGTTATAAAAAAACCTGCCTTAAGGCAGGTTTTAACTATCTAGGTTCAATTATTAACTTTATTGCTGTTCTTTCTTCACCATCTATTTCTATATCTGTGAAGGCTGGTATACAAATAAGATCCATTCCACTTGGTGCAACAAAGCCTCTTGCAATAGCTATAGCTTTAATAGCTTGGTTTAATGCTCCTGCCCCAATAGCTTGGATTTCAGCAGATCCTTTTTCTCTTAAAACACCAGCTAATGCACCGGCAACAGAATTTGGTATTGATTTTGCTGATACTTTTAATACATCCATTAAATTAGCCCCCTCTTGACTTTATTTAATTTATCATATCTTATTATTTAGCATACTCAATAGCCCTTGTTTCTCGTATTACATTTACTTTAATTTGTCCTGGGTAATCCAATTCTGACTCTATTCTTTTTACTATATCCCTTGCTGTATGAACTATTTCACTTTCGTTAATCTCTTCTGGTTTAACCATTATCCTAATTTCTCTTCCAGCTTGAATAGCAAATGATTTTTCTATACCTTCGAATGAATTTGCTATCTCTTCTAATTTTTCAAGTCTCTTTATATAAGTTTCTAAGGTTTCACGTCTAGCACCAGGTCTAGCGGCTGAAATCGCATCAGCAGCTTGGACTAATACAGCTTCTACTGTTTGGGGTTCGATATCCCCATGATGTGCGGATATAGCATGAATTACTTCTTTAGATTCTTTATACTTTTTAGCTATATCTGCTCCAATATCAACGTGAGGTCCTTCTACTTCATGGTCAACTGCCTTACCTAAATCATGTAAAAGTCCAGCTCTTTTAGCTACTTTAACATCTGCACCTAATTCTGAAGCCATAATTCCTGATAGATGAGCAACTTCAATAGAGTGTTTTAAGACGTTTTGACCGTAACTTGTTCTATATTTTAACCTTCCAAGAAGTTTTATTATCTCAGGGTGAAGACCATGTACTCCTGTTTCAAAAGCAGCTTGCTCCCCTTCTTCCCTTATAATATTCTCGACTTCCTTTTTAGCTTTTTCCACCATTTCTTCAATTCGAGCTGGGTGGATTCTACCGTCTACTATAAGTTTTTCTAAAGCAATACGAGCAACTTCTCTTCTAATGGGATCAAATCCAGATAATACTACTGCCTCAGGAGTATCGTCTATAATTAAATCTATGCCAGTCAAGGTTTCTAATGTCCTAATATTTCTACCTTCTCTACCAATTATTCTGCCTTTCATCTCATCGTTAGGTAGTGCTACTACAGTTACAGTTGTTTCAGCCACATGATCAGCAGCACATTTTTGAATAGCTATTGATATTATTTCTCTCGCCTTTTTATCAGCTTCCTCTTTAGCCTTGCTTTCCATATCTTTAATCATAATTGCGGATTCATGTACAATTTCTTTTCTAATACCCTCTAATAATAATTCCTTAGCTTCTTCTGTGGTCAAACCTGAAAGTCGTTCTAATTCCATAATTTGTTTTTCATAAATCTCGTTAATTGAAGCTTCCTTATCCTCTAAATACTTGGTTTTCTTATAAATTTGTTCTTCTTTCTTTTCTATAGTTTCAGCTTTTCTATCTATAGTTTCTTCTTTATGAAGAACACGTCTCTCTAATTTTTGAACTTCATTTCTTCTTTCACGAATTTCTTTTTCCAATTCATTTCTAGACTTATGAATTTCTTCTTTGGCTTCTAATTGAAGCTCTTTCTTAAGAGCTTCACCTTCTCTTTCAGCATCTTCAAGTATTTTTTTTGCTAACCCTTCAGCATTCTTTATTTTCCCTTCGCTTATATATCTCCTAATAAAATAACCAGCGATAATTCCAATAATTAAGCCAAGAATTATATAAATTAATTTATCAATAACAAAACACCTCCTTGTGATATTTAATTTTCAAGTTCCATAGTACATATTCACTAATAAAAGTATAAACCGAGTAGTCTCGGTTTATGAGTCTACAATATTTCATTGTATAAGTAACACACACTTTAATTTTATATCTTTTAAATTGCAATGTCAAGTTATAATTGGTTTCCTATTGGTAATACTGAGCTTGCAGAACCTGTTAATTGAACTCTGTAAGCGCTGTCACTAATAGCAGATAAATGGTGATTATGAGTTACCATTATAATCTGTCTATTAAACATCTCTGATGTTTGTTTTAGAAAGTCACCAACATTAAATATATACTCTTCACTAACATGTTTAGCAGGTTCATCTAAAATCAAAGGGCCTTGTATTTGTGGTTTATGGATTTGCAGAAAAGCTATTCTAAGAGCTAAGGATATAATATCCACTACCCCACCACCCCTAGATAATTCAGGCTTGGTTTTTATAATTACATCCTCTACTTCATTAATAACATAAAAGTCAGCATTAGCTTTATTACGTAATTCCTCAATTTCTATAATAAATTCTATATTACTTTCAAAAACATATTGCAAACACTTTGTAACTAAGGTCTCTATCTGTTTTTTCGCTTGTTCTCTTGCAAATACCGATGTCTTTTGAAATAGAATTGTAACTTTTTCCAATTTTTCTATCTCATTAATTGTTGCCATTATTTTAGTTTTATTGTCGTTTAGTTGCTCTACTAGTTTTTCTTTTTTACCTTCTTCTCTAGATATATAATCCTGTAATTTAGATAATTCACTATCCAATAAGTTAATATTATCAATCATATTAACCCCTCTTTTCTAGTAAGTCCTTTGGAAGTAACTCATTTGCTTCCTTAAATAAATTATTTATTTCCATTTTCAGCTTTTGTATCTCGTTATCTAAATCCTTTGGATCTACACCTAAGCTTTTTAATTCTTGGACTATATCATCTTCTTGTTGTTTTAATTGCTCTAATCTAGCTTCCGCCCTATATTTTAATGACTTCGCCTTTTCTAAATTCTCTTTTAAAATACTTAACTCCTTTTCATAATCCATAATTATCCCCCTATATAATGATTTATTATATGTTCAATCTTATCGTCATCTATGTCACTCAAACAAAATGGACAAATTTCAATTTTCTTTAATAAATCCTGGTATTTAGTTAAACTAATATCTATAGATGCATTAATATCTTTTAATACATTTAATTCCTTGCTTATTTCGTTATGATTTATTAAAAGTTTGTCATAAATATTTATATAATTACTTAATAAATTTGATTTGTTATCCAATAAACTCAAATCTTTTTCACATTTATCTATATCCTTAAATCTTTTAAGATATTCATTACCTATACTAATACTTTTTATTATATTATCATACTTTACCTTCACAGAATTCAAATCTTTCAACTTAATATACTTATAATTCATACTTGTTAGTTTGTTTTCTATATCTTCTAAATCATCTAGTTTTTCAATTGTATGAACTAATGCATCTTTCTCAGTTACCAATTTAGAATATTTATCACTTATACCTCTATATTTTTCGACCTTATTACATAAGATGTCCAATTTGGATATTTTATCCCTTATTAGATCTATATCCTTCAAATTTTCTATAACATAATTACTTTCTTCAATTCTATTTGCAATATTTTTTAGATTATCATTATAATTGTTTAAGGATTTATATTTATAAATTTTATTATCAACAGAATTAATAATTTCGTTAAGATTATCTATTTGTTCTAATTTCTTTAATATTATAGTTTGTGTTTCCTTCTCTATCTGTACCTCATTTAAGATTTTATTTAATTTATTTAATATATCTACTTTATTTTCTAATTCTATTAATTTTATTTTTAAGTTTTCTAGTCTTTTAAATTTAATTTTTAATTCATCTAAATAATCATATTTTTTTATTTCTGCTTCTATATTTTGAATATTATCTTCTATATTTTTCTTATCTATATTTAAATTTCTATTGTCTCTTAATACATCCTTTAAAGCATCATCTATAATATTGACACCAACCAATCTCCCAATTGCACTAGCCCTTACTGATGTCTTCTCCGAAAGTAGAAATGCACCTTCCAATTGTTCCCCCAAATTGATTGCATTTGAAGAATCACTATCTAAATTAATCTTTTTTATCCCAACTGTTTCAGTTATTTCTTCAGGTACCCCAGATCCGAAACCTTCAAATTTAATGTCATTTCCATCCCTATCTGTTAATATATAAATGTTTTTATACTTACTTCTATACCTTTTTAAAATAACATTATCATTAAACTCTATAGTTACACTACATTCTGTTGCTCCTTCACGAATAAAATAATCACCAGAAGGTTCATTGTATAAAGCCCATTTTATACCTCTTATAATTGCTGATTTTCCTGAATCAGAAGGACCAACTATAACATTTAAGCCTTCATTAAAATCTATAACTGAATACTTATGAGATTGGAAGTTCTCTAATATAACCCTCTTTATAAATTTCATTTTCTCACCTACAAGCCTTTCATTTGAATAAGCGATATTCTTCTAAGGGCTTCAAGTTTTACCTCTTCTGAAACTCCTTCTGAAGTAGAAACTTCTATTAACACATCATTTATATCCATTTTTTCAAAGTCTAAAGCTGCATCAATAGTCTGCTTAAACTCTAAAATTCTTTCACCTTTAAATATATGTTTTTCAATCTCACTTCTATCTAGAACTAAATCGCCCTGTTGTGCACATTTCAAAGGTATATATTCAATACCTATTTTATCAGTAAGACTCAATACTACAACCTGGGGTATTCTTTCTATTTCCCTTAGACTATTAGTTATCCTTACAATACTACCGGGGTTGATAAAGTATTTATCATCTATGATAGTAGTCTTAAAGCCAGCATGATAGTGTCCTGACAAGGTAATATTTGCTTTAGTTTCTTTAATATCTTCCAATAGTGTATATGGAATACCTTTTACAAAAGGTTTGTCCAATAACATTCCATGAACTACATGTATGGAATAATTGACACCATCTTCAATTTCATTTACAATATAGCCATCTTTACCTATAGAATTATCTATATCATATACATATGGCTGTCCAGTTAATTGTAATTTTATATTATCTTTAGTTAATAATATCTTTTCTTTTTCTTTTATTATATTAATAAAATCTAAATCATTTAATAGTCCTAACATTGTTCTTCCAACAGTTAAAGGATTGTGACCAAAAACATCATGATTTCCACTTACTATATAAAAAGGAACTTTTATTTCCTTTAATATTCTAGCAAATCGGCTAACAATAGACACAGAAATATCTGGACGATCAAACAAATCTCCTCCATGAATTACATAATCAATATTGTTATCTGAAATCAATTGTACAATTTCTATTAATTTATCCTCCAGTGTTTTAACAAAATCATCTTTTCTATTTTTAGGGTTGTTTCCCCTTATATGAGTATCAGTAAAATATAATATTCTCATCTATACACTCCTAATGGAAAACCTCCTAAAATAGGAGGTTAATTATTGTTTTCCTTTTCACTAACATTAGTAGCTTCTTCTTCAATTAAACCAAATTTTATTCTAATCTTCTTTTCTATTTCATTACAAACATCTTTGTTTTCCTTTAAGAAATCTTTTGCATTTTCTCTTCCTTGGCCTAATTTATAGTCACCATAACTATACCAAGAACCAGCTTTATTGATTATATCCGCATTTACGCCAGTATCGAGAATATTACCTTCTTTAGAAATTCCAAGTCCATACATTATATCAAATTCTGCTTGTTTAAATGGTGGCGCAACTTTATTCTTTACTACTTTAATTCTTGTCCTATTCCCGATTACATCATCACCTTGCTTAATAGAATCGACTCTTCTAACATCCATTCTTATCGATGCATAGAACTTAAGGGCCCTACCACCGGTAGTAGTTTCGGGATTGCCAAACATAACTCCAACCTTTTCTCTAAGTTGATTTATAAAAATACTTGTAGTATTAGATTTATTTATAGCACCAGCTAGTTTTCTAAGAGCTTGGGACATAAGTCTTGCTTGTAAACCAATATGGCTATCACCCATTTCACCTTCTATTTCAGCCTTTGGAACTAACGCTGCAACAGAGTCAACGACTACCACATCTATAGCTCCACTACGAACTAAAGCTTCTGTTATTTCTAATGCCTGCTCACCAGTATCAGGTTGAGATATAATTAAATTTTCAATATCTACTCCAAGTTTCTTTGCATATCCTGGATCAAGGGCATGTTCTGCATCAATAAAAGCTGCAATTCCACCTGTCTTTTGTGCTTCAGCTATTATATGTAATGCAACAGTTGTTTTACCAGATGATTCAGGACCAAAAATTTCAATTATTCTACCTCTTGGTACACCACCAATTCCCAAAGCAATATCTAAATCTAATGAACCTGTAGGTATAACATCTAGACTTATTTTTGAATCCTCACCTAATCTCATAATAGATCCCTTACCAAATTGTTTTTCAATTTGACTTAATGCTAAATCTAAAGCTTTCTTTTTATCAGTATTAACAGTTGCCATAGTACTCCAGTTAAACTGGATTCACCCCTTTCATTTATTCGAACGTTAGTTCTAACAATTTTATATTATAATAAATTATAAAATTAGTCAATATAAAAAGGAGATTTCTCCACTACGGTTAAAATGACACCCTGGTGTTTATCATCCCTAGCGAAGTCGAAGGATCTCCTCTTTTAAGACCCTAAAGTATTGCTTGTGTCATTTTACTGTATATTCTTCAATGACAACAAACTAAATCGTGAATTGTGAATTGTTAATAATTTACTTTATAAAATTTAGAATTTCATATAAAGCTCTTATTGCTGCTCTATTTTGAATTGATATCCTATTTCCTGAAAAATGATTTTCAAATATTTTAAATTTTTCTCTAGTCATAATACACATATATACAAGTCCTACTGGCTTTTCTAGACTTCCTCCTAAAGGACCTGCTATTCCAGTAATAGATAATACTAAATCAACATTTGCTTTTTCAAATAATCCTTTTGCCATTTCATAAGCAGTATTTTTACTAACTGCTCCATATTCTTGTAAAGTTTGAGGACTTACCCCTAATTCATCTATTTTTGCTTGATTACTATAAGTTACTATACCTCTATCCAAAACTTCAGATGCACCTGAAATACTAGTTAATTTACTAGCTATAAGCCCTCCTGTACAGGATTCACATAATGCAATTTTGAATTGCTTCTCTTTTAATTTATTTAGTACTAATTCTTCTATTGGTATATTATCATGGCCATATATAAATTCACTAAATTTATCATTAATAATATCAACAATTTTATTTACTTTTTCTTCTATTTCTAATCTATCTTTACCTTTACCAATAATTTTGATTTCTACCTCTCCATCTTTAGCAAAGGTAGCTATTTCAAATCCATTATTATAAATATTTAATTTCTTCAATTCAGTTTCAAGGGCAGATTCACCGATGCCAATAGTATTAATAGATTTCTTTATAATAGTATAATCATCTTTAATAAGCCCAGCTACATAATTTTCAAACATAGGTTCAAGTTCTTTAGGAGGTCCTGGTAATAAAACAATTTTTTTACCATCCTTATTAATAAAAATCCCTGGAGCAGTACCGTTGTTATTTTCAATAAACTGTGAGCCTATTGGCTTTTCAGCCTGTTTTAAGTTGTTTTCAGTCATAACCTTATGCATATTTTGAAACATACCTTTAATCTTTTCTTCCATAAAAGAATCTTTCTCCATAGAAAGACCTAATGTTTTAGCAATAACTTCTTTTGTCAGATCATCCTGTGTTGGTCCAAGCCCTCCAGTGGTTATAATAACATCTGCCCTGTCTAATGCTATTTTAAATACATTTGTTAGTCGTTCTTCGTTATCATCAACTGATGTATGATAAAGGGGTTCTATACCCAATTCCATCAATTTACTAGACAAATATTGAGTGTTTTTATTCAAAATACTTCCTGTGATAACTTCAGTGCCTATAGTAAGTATTTCTGCTATCATTGCTTCATCTCCTAGATATCATCTAATTTTAATATATCTTTATTTTTGTAAATATAATCAATACCAGATAAAATGGTAAATATTAATGAAATATAAAGCATTATAATATCAAATGGTATATTAATTAATTTAAATGGAAAGTTGTTTAATAGTAATGCAATTATAGCGATTAATTGTGTAACTGTTTTGAACTTTCCCAATGGGCTAGCAGCTATTGTTTTACCCTCAGATGCGGCAATTACTCTAAATCCAGTTATGGTAAAATCTCTTGCTATTATGACAATAACCACCCATGCAGGCACCTTTCCAACTTCAACTAAAGATATTAAAGCTGCAGATACTAATACCTTGTCTGCCAATGGATCTACAAACTTTCCAAAATTGGTCACTAGATTTCTACTTCTTGCAATATAACCATCTAAAGTGTCTGTTAAAGATGCTATAATAAAAATAGCAGCAGCTATGTACGTACTATATTTAAAATCAGCATAAAAAACAACCATAAAGATGGGTACCAGCAATACTCTTATTAAAGTTATTTTATTCGCCAGGTTCATAAATCAACTCTCCTATCAAATCATATTCTAAATACTCTGTTATTTTCACATTAACAAAATCACCTATATTTACGTCTGTATCAGTATTTACATAAACAATACCATCTATTTCTGGGCTATCCATATACGTTCTACCCGCATAGATATTATCATCTATGTATTCCTCTATAAGAACTTCGTAAGTATTACCAATTTTTGATGCCATAATGTTCTCAGAAATATTTTTCTGCAATTCCATTATCTTATCCATTCTTATTTCTTTTATTTCTTCATCGATATGATTTGGCATATCATAGGCACTGGTATTCTCTTCTTTTGAATAAGTGAATACTCCCAGTTTATCAAATTTTATATCTTGTATAAAATCATAAAGTTCTTTGAATTCATCATCTGTTTCTCCAGGAAAACCTACTATAAAAGTGGTTCTAATTATAATGTCTGGTATCTCTTTTCTAAGCTTTTCAATTAATGATATAATATCTTCCTTAGAAGTTCTCCTATTCATCCTTTTTAAAATACTATCATTGACGTGTTGCAGTGGTATATCGACATAATTAAGAACCTTAGTATTATTTTTTATAGAATTTATTAATTCATCAGAAAAATGATCAGGATATAAGTAAAGAAGTCTTATCCATTTAATATCCTTAATCTCATTTAATTTATCAAGTAATTTGTACAAAGAATATTCACCATATAGATCTATCCCATAGTCTGATGTGTTTTGTGCTATTAAAATTATTTCCTTCACGCCATTAGCTGCTAGGTGCTCAACTTCACTTATTATGTCCTCCATCTTTCTACTTCTATGTTTTCCCCTAAGTTTTGGTATGATACAATAAGTGCAATAATTATCACAACCCTCTGAAACCCTAACATAAGCCGAAGATGAGAAATTGATTCTTTGTACATTTTCTAAATAGACATTATTAATATCTTCAATTTTAACTATTTTATTTGTTTCATTTATGTTCTCCAATATACTATTTAAATCTTTTATATTACCTGTACCTATAATTCCATCAATTTCTTCTATTTCTTCAAGTAATTCTTTTGAATATCTTTGGGCTAAACAGCCAGCTAAAAGGAGATATTTACAGCTCCCTTCATTTTTATATCTTGTCATATCCCATATGGTTTCTATGGATTCTTCTTTAGCTGATTCAATAAAACCACATGTATTAACAATTATAATATTTGCATCTTCTAATCCTTCCGCAATCTCGAACTTCTCCTTATCTAGGATGCCCAACATTAGTTCTGAGTCAACTTCATTTTTGGAACAGCCTAATGTTACTATGTAGACATTCATTTTTGTCATTATATCGCTCCTTAAAAATCTTCTTCTAATTCTACCAATTCTTCTTTAGTCATTAATACTTTTCTGGGTTTGCTTCCCTCATGCCCACCAACAACGCCTCTTTCTTCCATTTCATCTACAATTCGGGCTGCTCTAGCATATCCAATTTTTAATCTTCTTTGTAAAAACGAAATTGAAGCCTGTCCTTCATCAACAACAAGTTTAATAGCCTCTGGTAACAATTCATCACTATCTAAATTGTTAATATTTTTGGGATTTTGTATTACGTCTATAATCTCCTCATCATATTGAGCTACATTTTCGTCTTTTAAGAATTCTACTACATTTTCTACTTCATTATCGCCAATAAATGCGCCTTGAATTCTAACAGGTTTAGAATAGAATGATGGATAAAATAACATATCTCCTTTACCTAATAATTTCTCGGCACCTGACATATCTAATATAGTCCTAGAATCCACTTGAGACGATACAGCGAAGGATATTCTAGAAGGAATATTTGCTTTAATTGTACCTGTTATTACATCTACTGAAGGTCTTTGAGTAGCTACTATTAAATACATACCTGCCGCTCTTGCCATTTGAGCTAATCTACAAATATAATCCTCAATTTCTTGTGCAGCAACCATCATTAAGTCTGCCAACTCATCTATAATGATAACTATAGTAGGAAGTTTTTCTTCATTTTTGCCTTTAAATTTGCTATTGTATGAGGTAATATCCCTTACACTATTTTGTGCAAATAATTTATATCTTCTTTCCATTTCTGTAACAGCCCAATTCAATGCAAATGCTGCTTTTTTTGCATCTGTTACAACTGGTATTAGTAGATGTGGTATTCCATTATAAATACTTAATTCAACAACCTTTGGATCAATTAGCATTAATTTAACATCTTCAGGTGAAGACTTATATAAAATACTTGTTATTATTGTATTAATGCATACACTTTTTCCAGATCCCGTTGCTCCCGCTATCAATAGATGGGGCATTTTATCAATAGATGATACTATAGGTTTACCAGATACGTCTTTACCAAGTGCCAATGGAATTGGAGAATCACTGCTTTTATATTCCTGAGATTGGATAATCTCCCTTAAACATACATTATCTTTTACCTTATTTGGTACTTCAATACCAACCGCAGCTTTTCCTGGAATGGGAGCCTCTATCCTAATATCCGAAGAAGCCAAACTTAATGCTATATTATCAGATAGGGACACTATCCTACTTAGTTTAATACCCGGTGAAGGTGATAATTCATAACAAGTAATAGTTGGTCCTACATTTATCTTAGATATGGTTGCCTCAATTCCAAAGTTTTTCATAGTTTCTTCAATAATCTTAGCATTATTTAAAATCTCTTTTTTATCATTACTATCATACTGACTAGCAGGAGGATTTAATAAATTTAAAGGAGGTATTTTATAGTTTATATTATGAAACTTGACTTGTTTTTCTTTTATTTCAGAATCAATATCTTCAGTTTCATTCTTCATACTCGTTGGACTAATAGGTTCTTTTACAACTTCTTTTTGTATATCCTTTACATAATCATGTATTTTAATTTCTTCCTGTGGTATTTCTAAAAGAACCTCTGGCGAAATTTTAGGTTTTGACTTTCCTATATTATCAATTTTTTCTTGTTTGATATTATTAGCCTTTTTAATAACATCTTTTACCTTTGAGTTGGTAATAATCAATAAACATATTGTAATTACAAATGATAATACCAAATAAGTGCCAATAGATCCAAATAGTTTATAAAAGAAAAAGCCAAAAAAACTTCCTATAATTCCTCCACCCTTGTTTACTTTAGAAAGAATAATACTATTCTTTATTCTATCAATAAAACCTACATCAACTTTATTTATTCCATCTAAAACGATTAGTAAACTAAGAAATATAATCAATATAGCTATAGTATTTCTAAATTCTAACTTATTAAATCTATCTAATATATATATAAAGCCAATTGACATTACAAATAGTGGGAAAAAGTAACCACCGAAACCCATAGATGAAAAACAAATATCGTGTATAACTTGTCCAACGATTCCCATCTTTGTACTAAATAGACTAATCATAGTAATTAAACCTATAGCTACTATAATAATACCTATAATGTCCTTATTAAATTCTTTTTTATTTGTTTTTTTTATTGTTCTTTTCTTCGATTTTCTTTTTTGTGTTGCCAAAGAGTAATCACCTCGTTATTTCCAAGTTAAAATAATTGGCTTATTATTGTAATAGCACCAACAGTCCAAAGATAATATGAAAAATAGTGAAGCTTATTGTTTTTTAACAATTTGATTAAAATCTTAATTGAAAAAACGCCAACTATTGCAGATATTGATACACCAATAATCAAAGGTGCGTTAATCATTATGCTACTTGAAGTATCTTTTAAAACATCTTTTATACCAAGTAGAAATGCACCAAAAGTTGCAGGTAAAGCTAACAAAAATGAATATTCCGTAGCCAAAGATTTATTTAGTCCTCTAAATAAACTAGCAACTATGGTGGATCCTGATCTTGATATCCCTGGAATTATGGCTATTCCCTGAAAAGTACCTACTACTAATGAATCCTTAATTGTCATATCCTTTATACCTTTGCTTTGATATGTATTCTTTTCAGCTAAGAACAATAAAAAGCCTGTAATAATAAGAGCAATACCGATTGGTAATATAGATGTATATAAACTTGCAAAAAAATCCTCAAATGTAAGGCCAATTATTGCAGTTGGTATACTACCTGTTAAAACAAATAAGCCTAATTTTTGATGCAATGTAAGTTTTTTTCTTCTGCCTTTTATAATGTCTCCAATTAAAACTAAAATTTCATAAATAATTCTCATGATATCTTTAAAATAAACAATAAAAATAGAAATTAATGTCCCAAAATGTAGCATTTCAGTAAAAAACAAATTTCCTTCTTTTATATCAAATAAATGTTGTAACAAAGCTAAATGTCCAGAACTACTAATTGGTAAAAATTCTGCGACTCCTTGAAATATACCTAAAATTATTGCTTCAATTATGCTCAAAAACAATTCCCCCTTTATTGACTGTAACTGTATTATAGCATATTTATATACCTTAATCTAATTATTTATTAAGTCTTTAAGTTTATTTAATGCGAAAGAAAAACTCCCCACAGTATCAATTAAGCCAAATTTTACAGCTTCATCGCCTACAAGTATAGTTCCTACATCATTAGCCAATTGATCAGTGGCGTACATTAAATCTATAAGTGATTTTTCACTTATTTTTGAGGTTCTTAAGATGAAATCAATAATTCTTCTTTGCATCTTCTGAAAGTATCTAAATGTCTGGGGAACCCCAATTACTAATCCTGTTGTTCTAATAGGATGGACAGTCATTGTTGCCGATGGGACAATTACGGAATAATCTGTTGAGGTGGCTAAAGGTACACCTATACTATGTCCCCCTCCTAAAACTAAAGAAACTTTAGGCTTATTTATTCCATTAATCATTTCAGACAATGCTAGTCCAGCTTCAACATCTCCACCAACAGTATTAAGTATAATAAATAAGCCCTTGATACTAGAATCTTGTTGAGCATTTATTAATAATGGAATAATATGCTCATATTTTGTAGTCTTCTTATCTGAAGATGATACATAATGCCCCTCAATTTCTCCTATAATTGAGATAAATTGTATATCATTTTTATTGGATCCTAGCTCATTTGGAATTCCAAGTTCTTTTATATTTTCAGTTTTATCTGCATTAGTATTTTCATCGGATTCTTTAGTTTTGTCTACTTTTTTTTCATCATCTAATGAGCCCATATCTTTCCTCCTCGTATAAATTTCTCCTAATTAGCTTTAACTTTATCCTTTATATTATACTTAAAGAAAAAAACATAATCAGAAGATTATGTTTTATAAATTACGTATCTAGTTCAACTATAATCATATCATATCCAATCTTTCTTATTGCATCCCATGGTATTTCTATTCCATTTTTTTCAATACCTAGAAGCCTTAGTGAAAGCCTTCTGTCAGGAGCAATTAAACTTATGATTTTGCCAGTTTCCTCCTCAATTATTAAATCCGAATCCGCTAATATACCGAGTCTACCGCCTGTGTTTAAATTAACAACTTCCTTTTCACCTAGCTCACTTAATCTCATATTATCACCCCATATTCACTTTTTTATAACGAATAGGAAAGTCCTACAAT